>JAITCJ010000111.1 GCA_031283145.1 Holophagales bacterium
TACCCGACTCGGCGCAAATATGAAGAGCTATTTGTAGAAATGGCAGTCCGTATCTGCGGATTGCAACAGCCGGACGGGCTGTGGCGTTCCAGCCTGCTGGACCCCGCAAGCTATCCCGCTGGCGAGCCCAGCGGTACTGCTTTTTATACATACGCGCTTGCATGGGGCATCAACAACAAATTGTTGAGCGCAACAGGCTTTGTCCCCACCGTAGCACGTGCCTGGCAAGCTCTGAATGGATGCATACAGCCCGATGGCAGGTTGGGATGGGCGCAGCCAATAGGCCAGGACCCAAAGCTGGTTAAGGCCGAAGACACCGAAGTCTATGCCGTGGGAGCTTTCCTGCTGGCAGGACGCGAGGTGCTTGCATTGAAGCTATAGCAATTCAATTTTTTCCCTAATTTTCATGACTTCAGTCGCAATCGCGCTGATGTCCACGTTTTTTTATCTCTGCTCCTTAGCCAGGACCGCGCATAACCTGCAATTGTGTTCAACAATAGGCAAGTTTTACCCATTAAGACATGAACGCCAGAATATTTAAAAGTTGTTCACTTTGTTTTGACGCTGCCGGATTTATGAAAAACGTGTTTTGAGCCGATACATTATTACGTAGGGAGTCTGTATGGAACTGCATAGTATAATGTCTCAATCATTCATGGCCGGCGGGGCGGCTAAAGCAACCGGGGCTGAATATTCAATCCTAGTAACCCGCCGCGCTATTGACACGGCGCAGACCGAAGGGCAGATGCTGGTTCAAATGATAGAACAAGCCGGTGGCGTTGGCCAAAACGTAAATGTAAGCGCATGATTTATGATTAAACCGTGGATAGGTGGCAGTCTGCCGAGAAAGGCTGTTTTTTTTTTTTTTTTTTTGGCAGTGGGCATTATTGCGGGAGTTTATTTAGGAAATATAGGGCGAAGTAAGCTCCAAAAGGTGACGGTGGTCGCTCAGACCGAAAAGATTCCCGCATTTGAGGTCGCGACTTACAAGATCAAGTCCAGATCAATCGGCAGGCTGACCGAAGACAAGCGGTTGCTCGGCATGACCTATGGATCGGCAACATTGGTATATACTTACGAAGCTTGGGTGACGCTCGGTGTAAAAGAGCCGGAGAATATAAAGATCAGACGCGAAGGCAACGAAGTCTTTGTTGACGCGTCAACAATTGTAGTTACAGTACTGGACTCCAAGACGGAGAACTATCAGCGGATCGGGTTCGACACGAGTAATCCGCTCGTGCCTAAAACTGTGCTGATAGACACTATTTTCGGTTCGCAGGTTGACGACAGAAGTCAAGCCGAGGCTCTGGCGATAGCGGAAGAGAACATGTCCGCCGCGAAAGACAATTTCATGGACAACTACGAGAAACTTTGCGCCGCGGTTGGACTTAAAGTGAACTGGGAATAAGAGTACAGCCAATCAACTCAATTAGCCCTGGCCTTGTTTGTTTTTGCCGGTGGCGATGGTGATTTTTCAGCAATGGGCAACCCGCCTTTGGAAGATTCGCCATTAGAAAACTTGAGATCCCAACCGATTTTATCGCCAATCTTTAAGCCAATACGTTTGAATGTTTCGGCAGGGAATTCAACGAAATGGCGGCTTAACATACTGCCGCCGTAAGAAGGGCAGTCATCGCCGCGCAGTGGCGAGCATGGGGGAACATTTTCCGCGATTTCCAGCACAACGCCATCAGCGCTAATCCAGGCTACGTCCAGGGAAATCAGACAGTTCTTCATCCAGATTGAGTGGTAGCTGTCTTCTTCATACACAAAAAACATGCAGCGATCTGATTTTAAGTACTGTCTGTACATAAGTCCGCGAGCGTGTTCAGCGGGAGTGCGGGCTACTTCCGCTAAAAAACGCTTGCCTTTGACCACAACAAATCCACCATCAACATTAGCATTTGCATTGACAGCGTCAGCGATAGTAAAAACAAGGGCCATGCTCAAGAAAATCGGACGCGTCATAAACTCTCCGGAAGCTGCTCTCTATCATGTTACCCTAAACGCAGGGCGTGTGGAGATGAAATGCGATTTGTCAGATGGATACTTGCGCTATACGCACTATACGCTTGCGCGCTCTTTGCCTCGGAACCCCAAAAGTCACTGCGAACGAGACGGACAGCAGGACCAATCAAGATAGACGGTCGCTTGGATGAGTCTGATTGGCATAATCTTCCCGCAGCTACAGATTTTACGCAAGACTGGCCTGATCTTGGACGGCCTTCAGCCTTAAAAACAGAAGTCATGGTGTTGTACGACAATAATCATCTGTATATAGGCGCCAGGATGCGCCATCCGCCAGGGAAAACCGGTGTTGTAAAACTGGTACACAGAAGGGACCAGGAGAGCACCAGCGATTGGTTTGGCGTATATATTGACAGTTTGCTTGACCGCAGTACAGCGTTTGGATTTTTAGTTAATGCCGGCGGGGTTCAACGTGATGAAATGCGCTACAACGACGTTGAAGTGGATTCGAGCTGGGATGGTGTGTGGGAAAGCGCTGTTTATGTGGATGAAGATGGCTGGACAGCCGAGTTGAAAATTCCGTTCACACTGCTTAGGATTCGCCCCGGCGGCGGGTCTCAGACTTGGGGTATCAATTTTTATCGTCAAGACCAGGGCGCTGCACGCGAATACAGCAGATGGGAGTGCGTACCGCGCGGACAGTCCGCGTTTGTAAGCCGCTTTCCGTTGTTGGTTGGCATAGAGGGCTTGGAGCCGCATTTAAGGCGGGAGTGGATTCCATACGTAAGCGCGCAACGCAAATTTGAAACTGCTGAATGGCGCTTTGACGACCGTGAATGGGTCAATCGAATCGGACTGGACGCGCGTTTTGGCGTGACAACATCTTCTCAACTGGACTTAACCGTGTGGCCTGATTTTGGTCAAGTCGAGGTTGATCAAACTGTTATCAACCTTGACACAACGGAAACTTATTTTCAGGAAAAGCGCCCTTTCTTTTTGGAAGGAACAGACATTTTTCGCGTTGTCGGCCAAAACTTGTTATACAGTCGGCGCATTGGCTGCGGGATTCACGCCCCGCCGCTCAATGAGGGCGAAACGATGACAGATTCGCCAAAGACGTCGGATATAGGCGTTGCGGCAAAATACACGGCAAAATTTCCAATGGGGCTGAATCTGGGCTTGCTTGGCGCTTCGGTTGAACCCGCCAGGGCGGAAATTATTGACGCGGCAGATGATAAGCTCTACAGGGAAATATACCCGCTGACGAATTTTGGAGTTATGCGCTTCCAACAGTTTTTGGATAAACGCGGAAGCTATGTAGGCGGATTTGCTTCATATACGCGTCAGGCCAGCGATACCGGGCGCGAAGCGCAGACGTACGCTTTGGATGGGATATTCAAAAGCCGGGACCTGAGTACCACGCTTCAAGCCTCTGTCGCAAGAACCGACGCCGGTGTCCGAAGCAGCGACAGCGAAGACGGCTGGCGAGCCTATATGTACGCCAGCCGCAAATGGAATAATGGCCTGGCCTTAGAGCTTACCACTGTAAACGCCGACAGAACATTTGACCCCAATGACGCAGGCTATCTGAGCCGCGCGGATGAGCAGAGAGCCTCTTTTACCGCGTCCAAGCACATGGATCATCGCTGGTGGATCGTCCGCAATTACACCGCCATGCTTGGAACATCTATGGGTAGGGATCAGGCCGGGAAGGTCATTGAAAATTGGGCTTGGGGTCGTTTGTATATTAATTTTATGAACTTCTGGTATTTTTCCGGTGAGAGCGGCGTGGATTTTCCGGTCTATGCAGATCGAGAGTTGAGAACTTTCATAGATCCGGTCAAAAAATACTTAAAGACGGAAAAACGGCCTTATATAGAGTTTTACGCTGATACCGCGATGAACAAGCCTTATTATATGAGCGTCTCTTGCAACAGATCGTGGGTCGAGGGCGGCCTTAGCAATACTTTCGGTCTGAATCAGGTTATCAAACCCCATTCGGCTTTTGAAATACGGCTTGGCTCCAGCTACACAAAAAACGATGGACAGAGACGTTACATGGAAACTACGCAGGGCATTCCAATTACCGGACTTCGCCGTCTAAGCGAATTTGATCAGACGTTGCGCTTATCCTATGCTTTCGCTCCAAACTTTACTGTGCAGTTCTTTAGTCAATGGCTGGCTGGCACATGGGATTTCCGTGATTATAAACAATATGTGGACGACGACACATTGGCCGACTGGACAAACCCATCATATACGGCGGACAGCGCCAGAAACTGGATAGTCAATCTTATAACCAGATGGGAATTTCTCCCTGGTTCTACAGCCTACCTTGTTTATACTCACGGCGCTTCAACAGACCAGCTAATCAGTCAAAACGCCGGTCTAAGCCCGTGGAACGATTTATCAATTTTAAAGCACCTGCCAAGCGATGATGTTGTTCAGTTGAAAATCAGTTGGTTGTTCAGATAGCCAGCAAATTGGCTCAGTCCCAAATACGGCATTGCCTTTATCTTTACCTTTCGTCCCCGTCCCGCCATGCCGCCTTTTTGGTGGAATGGTGAGTATATCATTTTGGAACCAATCTCGGCTGTGTCTTTATTCAGAACTCTGAGCAGGATGTTCTGAGACAGGGCGTTTGTTTGTTGCAAGGTTCTTTGATGTAACCTTTGGCTTTCTTTCGCAGAATAGTTGCCTTTGCGATTGTTGGCCATCGTCTGCCGTCCGGGGCTGTGTTCTTTCCGGACAGTAGTATCCTGTTACGGCTGTATTCCGCTACCTCTGCGCCTATTCTCTTGACCAGCTCTACGGTGGAATGTACAGCACGATGTTACCGTCCTCATCTATTTTTCCAAGGTCTTATCGCCGCTCTGCTGACTGGCAATACACGACAATTGCAATTATAGCCGTCAGGCGGATAGTGCTCATCCCACCAAGGATCATCCGCGCTGAGAATCATGCCATTCCTGGCTACATGATCTTGGCGATAAACCTTGCTTGACCCTATGTGCCACTGCCAATAGGGATGAGCGTCTGTCATGCTCTCCAATTGCTTACGCTGTTTAGGTGGCGTAAGCCATCCTGATGTTGGTTTGATAAATAATCCTTGCCCGCCAGCCGGTATTGGGTTCACCTGTAGCCGAAGTCGGCAACCAGCGGCTCTCTATGGTTTTCTTAAACTCCCTCTGAAAATGCTCAAGAGGAACACCCTTTTCCATTGCCTTTGTCAGCAAGCCTCGCACGTCTTTCAGAAGTGACTCGTCCGTAACACCGCAATAATGAACGCTCTCTGGTGAAT
>JAITCJ010000118.1 GCA_031283145.1 Holophagales bacterium
CAGGATCCATTTCTGTCCATCCCGCGGGACGATACAAAAAACCAGAATATAAAGTATGTCCTCATTTGTTTACCTACACAAGACAAAAACAATGTGTTTTTGGTTAAAATAAGAAAGAGGGAGATCATCGAGTGGACAGCAAGGGCGACATTTTTGTTCTATCCGCCCCATCAGGCGCCGGCAAGTCAACTTTAATCAAGCGGCTATTTGACGACCTTGATCGCCTTTCCTTTTCGGTTTCCTTTACCACACGGCTCCCCAGAGAGGGTGAGGTTGACGGGCGGGATTATTTTTTTATAGATGACGCGGCATTTGATGACATGCTTGCAAAAAACGGCTTTGTTGAATGGGTTCAAGTTTATCAGCACCGATATGGGACCGGAAAAGCCTGGATTCGAGATCGTATTGATAATGGTTTTGATGTGCTGCTTGATTTGGAGACGGACGGCGCTAAGAGGATAAAAGAAAAATTTCCTGACGCGATTCTGATTTTTTTGTTGCCGCCATCCGCTCAATCTTTGACTGACAGGTTGAGAGGACGCGGTAAAGACACAGAGGAACAAATTAACATTCGACTCGAATACGCGAAACACGAATTGGAATGTTGGGATAATTACGACTATCTGGTTTTGAATGAGGACTTGGAATCCGCTTACCAAGGCTTTAAATCAATTTTTGTTTCAGCCAGAACCGCTAAAAAACGTGTGGCGCAGGCGGTTCAAAAGGTACTTGCCACATTTTAAACTATGTCCAACAATTATTTAAGACAAGTAGGTTTCAATGGTTCGATGGATTTCTCGAAATTGGCTCTGGGTGGTAATTCTTGGCACAATGGCTGTCTATGCTCCGTTAGTAGGGCATAGTCAGGACGAAAGAGCCAAAAGGCGCGGACTTGAGACGCTGACCGAAATAATGGAGCTTATCCAAAAACACACGATTGATCCGCCCAAATCCACGCAAGTAGCCTATGCCTCTATTCAGGGTATGCTTCATACCTTAGATCCTCATTCCAACTTTATGGACGAACAAGAGTTCCGCAACATGCGTGAGGATCAAAAGGGTGTTTATTTTGGCGTTGGGGCTATTATTCAGGGTCAGCCAGATGGTGTCGTCATAGTCAGCACTATTCCAGAAGGGCCGTCTGAAAAGGCCGGACTGCGTTCCGGCGATTATTTTCGTGAAATTGACGGAAAGAGTACAGAGGGGTGGAACAGTACCCAGGTTATGCGAAAACTCCGCGGCGACAAAGGAACGCTTGTGGTGTTGACAATGCAGCGTCCAGGCGTAGATCAACCGATCAAGATTCCAATCACCCGCGCGGAGATTCCAAGCAATAGCGTCAACTACGCCTTTATGCTAACATCGGCGGTCGGCTTTATTAAGATCCGCGATTTTGGTGAAACCACGTCAGACGATTTTGCCAAAGCCATTGCCTCTCTGAAAAATCAAGGGCTTCGGGCATTGATTTTGGACCTCCGCGATAATCCCGGCGGAAGTCTGGACTCCGCCATTGGGATTTCAAAACAACTTTTAGGTCCGAATGAGCTTATATTGACCCAAAAGGGCAGGGAGAGCAGGGAGCCAACCATTTTCCATACAGAGGCGGAAACCAATTTGAACACATTCCCTATGGTTGTTTTGATTAACAGAGGTTCAGCATCGTCCTCAGAAATCGTATCCGGAGCGATACAAGACCATGACCGTGGTCTGTTAGTCGGCGAAACAAGCTGGGGCAAAGGACTGGTTCAAGTGGTTGTGCCCATCAACCGCACTCGCGGCCTTGGACTGACCATCGCCCGCTATTACACGCCGTCAGGGAGATGCATCCAGCGTGACTATCAGCATGGTTTAGACGACTATTACTTGGATTCAGGCACCGATACCCAAAGAGGACCTGGATACCACACCGACCTTGGCCGCGTGGTATATGGAGGCGGCGGGATTCATCCTGACCATGTTGTTAAAGAAAAATTGGATAACATTGCCGCCGCCAGGCTTCAGCGATTCAACGGGGCTTATTTGAAATTCGCGGTCGACGACAGGGAGCGTCACAGCGTAAAACCTGATCAGACTGCGGACTATACAGTTATGAAGCGGTTCAGAGCTTGGCTTGGCGAACAGAAAATAGCAATTACAGATGCGGAGTGGAACGAAGCTGAAAGCGACATAAGAGAGCGCCTGACGATTGAAATGCTGACCATAGCTTACGGACCCGAAGCGGGTTTTAAGTATCAGTGCCTGGTTGACCCGCAGGTCAAAAAAGCAATGGAAGTATTGCCGGAGTCTGAAAATTTGCTCAGGGAAAAGCTGGCTGTAAAGGGTAAGTAATTGATTATAGAGCCAGTTGTAAAACTTCGGTTTTACAACTGGCTCTATAATGTTAATTAACTATATATAGCAATTCAATATGAAATGCACCAACAAGCGTTCCGCACTGCTGATACGGCATCGCAAGTCTCCTAGTGACTGTCACACTTCATACCATTTCCCATTGCCAATGCTACAAATGGTCGTGCGAATGCGCCTGTTTGCGGCATGTTGCGCTACCGCTTTTGCACAACAGCAATGTGATTTGGTATCATTCCATGAAAATTGCTCTATGTCCCCGTATTTATTTGCAGAGGCTGGATTTTTGAATCCGCGCACGGCTCAGCGAATGTAGTCATAAGCTGGGATAAACGCCGGAAATCAAATGTGGTATTTATACACATCCCATGAGGCAGTTCAAGGGGGATGGTGTAAGAAGGTATTTCAGAGAGTTTTATCAAACCCTTTACCAGCCGGTCAGAGCAGGCAATGGCAATAATGAGGTCCGGGCGTGACTTCCGCGCTTCGGTGTACGCGGCGCGGCTGCGGGGTGAGACCCTCACATCCCAGTTGTATTTCAAAGCAGCCGTTGTGGCTCCGTCCACTACACACTTGCCGCACCTAAAACAGGCTTGAAGGTTTTCCGCAACATGAGATTTACATTCGACTAGCTGAATACAGTGGGGCAGCAACACCACTACCTTGCGGGCTTTTTTGGCTGAAAACGCGCCGGACACACGCTTATTGTTCCAGGCGCAGAAAGAGCGGAGCCAAAGCTCCTCCAGGTTCATGGATTTGAAAAGAGGGCGCAAAGTTCTGAGCCAATAGCCATCCCAACGAATAGTTGTCTGTCGTTTCACCAGATATAAAACACCGGTGTTGAAAGCCGCTCCCGCTTCCGCCGCCAAGGCTACAGCGACGAGCAAGGCCCATCCCAATGAGGCCGGGTAAAACAAAATGAGCGTCAATGACAGAGCGATGCCAACCAGTGGTATGCCTCGGCGAAAGAGTAGAAAAAATGTTGGCGTTGTATTCATCAGTGCTGATTCAATGGTTCAGATTTTTGGAGCCATCAATCTGTCCCGTTTGGCTCTTAATATCCTATCTCTTAATTCGGCCGCGTCTTCAAATTCCATTCTCGAAGCGTAGCGCTGCATTTGTGTTTCAAGTTTTTTTATCTCACGGTCAAATTCTGCGTCCGTCAGGTACAACAATGGTTCTTCAGCGGCTGCGTCTTCCTTTGGAACATTGATAAATTCTCGCGCCAGAGCCTCCCCAAGGACATCGTCAATATTTTTTCGTATGGTCTCCGGTGTGATTCCGTGTGAAGCGTTGTATTCAAGCTGCTTGGCACGGCGGCGATTGGTTTCAAGCATGGCGGTTTTCATGGAGCCGGTAACATTGTCCGCATACAAAATGGCCTTGCCCCTGACATTGCGGGCCGCTCGGCCAATTGTCTGAATCAGGCTCCGATGGTTGCGCAGAAAGCCCTCTTTATCCGCGTCTAAAATTGCCACCAGACTTACTTCTGGCAGATCAAGCCCTTCGCGGAGTAAGTTGATGCCGATAAGTACGTCTATTGTCCCTCTGCGTAAATTTTTGAGCAGGTCCACGCGCTCCAATGTGTCTATTTCGCTGTGAAGATACTCCGCCTTAATGCCAAGTTCGCGGTAGTAGGCGGTAAGCTGTTCTGCCAGTTTTTTTGTGAGCGTTGTGACCAAGACCCGTTCATCTCTTTCTACCCGCTGAAGTATTTCTTCCAGGAGATCATCAACTTGCGTTGATATGGGTCTCACTTCCACTTCGGGGTCAACAAGGCCGGTGGGTCGCACCACTTGTTCCACTACAGTGCCGCCGGATTGGGTCAATTCGTAATCTCCCGGCGTGGCGCTTACAAATACAACCTGGTTGATTCGTTTTACAAATTCTTCAAATTTCAGCGGACGGTTATCCAAGGCGGCTGGCAAGCGAAAACCGTATTCCACCAGCGTGCGCTTACGGGTTTGGTCTCCGTTGTACATACCGTGTAACTGCCCTGTGGCCACATGGCTTTCGTCTATGAAGAGGATAAAATCTTCCGGAAAATAATCCAACAATGTGTGCGGCGGCTCACCCGGCGCCCTGCCATCCAGGTAGCGGCTGTAGTTTTCTA
>JAITCJ010000186.1 GCA_031283145.1 Holophagales bacterium
CTAAGCGAATCCGCCGAGGCGGAAATACATTCCCTGAGCCAACGCTATCCGGACAAACTGGCAGCGACGCTCCCAGCCCTCTACGCGGCTCAAAATGACCTGGGCTTTGTAAGTCTGGCCGCCATGCAGGAAGTGGCGAGGGTACTTGATATTCCTAAAGGACATGTCTATGGGGTAGCTACTTTTTACACCATGTTCCGCAAGTCTCCTGTGGGTAGGTTTCACATTGAAGTATGCACAAACTTGTGCTGCGCCCTGAAAGGCGGCGCCAGGATTTTTGAGCGCTTGCGGGAACGCCTGGGGGTTCAGTCCGGCCAGGTTAGTTCCGATGGAATGTGGAGCCTGGATGAGGTTGAATGTCTGGGAAGTTGCGGCACCGGGCCATGTATGCAGATTAATCATGATGTGTACGATGAAATGTTGGATGACGCTGGCTTGGACGCTGTGATAGAGGCGTGTGAAAATGGCCGGATTGCCGAGTGGGGCGTTAAATGACTAAGATTCGCGTAAAACCCGACCGTCAACGCTATACCTTTGATGGTTTTGGCTCAGAGGCATTTCCCAACTTTTTACTGAGGGGCGCCGGAGATTTGAATAACTGGCGTCTTGGTGTCTATGTGGAAGCGCACGAAGGCTATCAAGCCTTACGCAAGGCTCTTCAAATGGACCCTCAGGATGTTGTTCAGGAAGTGCGATCGTCAGGACTTCGCGGGCGCGGGGGCGCGGGGTTTCTCGCCGGACTTAAATGGTCCTTTATGCCAAAAGATACGGATAACCAAAAGTTTGTCCGTTATCTGGTTTGCAACGCCGACGAGGGTGAACCGGGAACTTTCAAAGACCGCGTGATCATTGAATACAATCCGCACCAGCTCATTGAGGGCATGGTTATCGCCGCCTGGGCAATGCAGTGCCGTAAGGGCTTTATTTACTTCCGCGGCGAGTTCAAGTGGCTGATAGATAAAATGGACGCGGCAATTCAGGAAGCTAGAGACGCTGGTTACTTAGGTAATAATATATTGGGTAGCGGCCTGGATTTTGATCTGGATACATACAGAGGCGCCGGAGCATATGTTTGCGGCGAGGAAACGGCTCTGTTGAACAGCCTGGAAGGACGCCGCGGCGAACCTAGGGTAAAGCCGCCTTTCCCCGCCGCCAAAGGCGCTTACGGTCAGCCGACCAATGTCAATAACGTTGAGACACTGGCCAATGTTCCTGCGATTATGCGTCTCGGTGCTCAGGCGTACGCGGCCATTGGGTCTAAGAACAACACTGGCACAAGGCTATTTGGCATCTCCGGTCATGTGAGGAATCCCGGAATGTACGAAATGCCGATGGGTACTCCGTTGCGTTATTTAGTAGAAACAGTCGGTGGCGGGACTTCTTCAGGGCTACCCATAAAAGCTGTGATCCCGGGAGGCATAAGCGCTCCTGTTCTCAAACCCGAAGACCTGGACACTCCGATGGACTTTGATGCCATGATCGCAAAGGGAAGCATGGCAGGTTCCGGCGGGGCCATTGTTTTGGATAAGTCCGCCTGCATGGTTCAAGCCGCTCTGAGGGCGGCCCGTTTCTATGCCCATGAAAGCTGCGGTCAATGCACCCCATGCCGAGAGGGATGCCATTGGGTGAAAATGATACTCAGCCGCATTGAATATGGAAAAGGCCGCAAGGGCGATCTGGAGCTTCTGGAGAACATAGTATCAAAAATCAACATGCGCACACTATGCCCTCTTGGCGACGCCGCTTGTGGATTACTAGAATCTATTATCAAGAAATTCCGCAGCGAGTTTGAAGCGCATATTGAGCAGGGCAAGTGTCCTGTGGCAGGCGAATCCCTTCTTGTTCGCCATTAGTATGCAGTCAGCCAGTCTGAAAAACAGGCTGTGCTCTTTTTTTCAGGCTGGTTGAGAGTGCTTCTCCGGAGGTTGCGTTGCGGAAAATTTTCAGGCTGGTTCAAGCCCCGTTTGCATTGTCGGTGGCGCAACAAGCATAGTTTGTATTGTTAGGTTGATTGACTATAGTTTCTGTTGTTATCACCGTTAATCATTGGTCAATCAAGATCAATCCCGATTTGCAGGCCAGGTGTATAAATGCCAGGATGTCTCGTACTCGTCCCGACCCCCTTGGGCAACCTGGGGGATATAACGGCCAGAGCCGCAACAACACTGGAATCCTGTGACATGGTAGTCTGCGAGGATACAAGGCGCGTCGGCCTTTTGCTGAAACACTTAAATATTAATAAGCCGCTCCAGCGTTTTGACGATCATGCCGGTACCCGCGAGGCAAGCAGTCTGGCAAATGCCATGGCGTTGGGTAAAACCATTGCCTATTGTTCTGACGCCGGTATGCCCGGAATTAATGATCCTGGGTTTGAATTAACGCGCTTGGCCAGGGAATCAGGTGCGCAAGTCTGCGTCTTGCCCGGACCGTCTGTAGTGACCCTTGCTGTGGTGGCATCGGGACTGCCTACACACGCTTTCAGTTTTTTGGGGTATTTACCCAGTAAAGCCGAGGCCAGGCGTTCTTTTATTCGCAGGCTGGCGGGCAGAGAAGAAACCACTGTTGTGTTTGAAACTCCACACAGAATTGAAGATACTCTGAATGACATAAATGAAATTATGCCCGACAGGGAATTGGCTCTTGGCCGCGAGTTGACAAAGTTGCATGAAGCGTGGTACAGAGGTACATCATCACAGGTTTTGGATCAACTGGGGCAGGAGCGCAGAGGCGAACTTGTAATGGTTGTCGCCGGCGCGGACGCGAAACGCACCATTGAAAGCGGCGTTCAAAATCAGGAATCAGACATCCTTCCTGAATGGGCGGTGAAATATTTGGATGCGGCACGCCAGGGTGGAATGACGTTGCGCGAGGCCGTTAAGCCACTAGCTCGGCGCTTGGGCAAGGCACCTTCCGATGTGTATAAAATGGCTACTGCGATACCTTATACCAAATCGCCTTCAATCCTTATCGCTGACTATAGTCAACCAACTTGAAAACCAACACAAGACTTCGCTTGAACCAGCTAAAAATTTCCTGTAGAGTGGCCTCTGGGGAAGCACTCTCAACAAACCTGAAAAACAGAGCGCAGCCTGTTTTCAGGTTTGTTGAATATCAAAAACGGAAATGACCGAAAAAGTTGACAGACAACCCAACGATGCGTTATCTGCCCAGATAAAAGCTTTTCTTTTAGAGCAAAGGGCGCGCGCTGTTTCAATCCATACTCAACGTGCCCAACGCGCCGATTTGGAAAAATTGGAGATTCACGCCAGACGCGAAAAATGGAATGGATGGGCTGTAAAACCTAAAATTCTGCGACATTTTGCGTTGGAATTAGGCAAACGGGGACTGGACCCGGCAAGCCAGGCCCGAATACTGTCAACGACCAGAGCTTTTTATGAATGGATGTTTGAGACGGGAAGATTACAGAATAACCCGGCCTCAAGCCTGAGAAACCCAAAGCAGCCCAAACGTCTGCCCGCATTTTTAACGGAGGGTGAAAGCTGGAATTTGTTGGAAAGCATTGAGCCGGCTGATTTTGTTACCTCACGCACCCGTTGCATCTTTGAATTGCTGTACGCGTGCGGTTTGCGTGTTTCGGAGCTGACGGGTCTGAATCATCAGCACTTGGACATGGCTGAATATACTGTTCGCGTTTTGGGCAAGGGCGACAAAGAGCGATTAGTGCCATTTCATGCCGCAGCCGCCAAGTCGCTGGAAATATACATGAATTTCCGTTCAGACTTTTTGGCGTCCAAAAACCTGCCTCCCAACGCGGCTATATTCATCAATCAAAAAGGCGGACGGCTCACAGCCATGAGCGTACGTAATTTTTTGAATCAAGCGCTGGAACAGGCTACTGTAAGAGCAAAAATAAGCCCCCATGCCCTAAGACATTCCTTTGCGACACACCTGTTGAGCAGAGGAATGGACTTGAGAGCCATACAAGAACTCCTCGGCCACTCAAGCCTGAGTACAACACAAAAATACACGCACCTGGACATGGCTCAGTTAGCTAAAATCTATGAGTCCGCCCATCCCAGGGCAAAGAAGAAAATGGCGGACGACGAGCATTGACGCGGGCGCCATATAGCATTTTTTGCTTTTATTGTTTGCTTATAGCGGTTAAACTGCGAAAAGTCGAACTCTATAATTTCAGTAATCCCTCGTGGTCATCCAGACGATACAAAAATTCCTTGCTGTCGGACAATATGATCTTCTTTGTCCTTATGATGTTTTCGCTGACCACACGATAATCTATGGATTCATACAGGGCATGTTCATTATAGAACCCGGTGCTTAGGTTCACGGCGGCTATGTTCAAATATGGCGCCACCAAAGAAATATCACTGAAAGTTCCGTGGTTTTTTTCATATCCATGGCTTGTTATGAATTCAATGAATTCCTGATTGTCGCAACTATAAAAAACGGCATCATTGGAGCCGCGCCTGTCAAGCTCTATCAGATAATTCACTTCCGGCCTGATCCCTGAATGAGTAAACTTTTTGGCCCCTGCCCCATGTCGCTCTTCGTCCTCGCAGAAAAGCACATGGCATTTGATTTCCTTTATTATTTGGAGTACCATCCAAACGCCCGCCCTATCATCGCCGCCTATGCCCTGAGGTGAAGAGATTTTGCCGTCATCTTCAATTATATCTACCGGCGGACCAACATGCACGGTGTCCATGTGGGCAACCAGCATGACTGGCACGTCGCCGGTGGCGTACAGATAACCATCCTCGTCCCGAATTTCGTAGCCCAAATCTTTCAATTCAGACGCCAAAGCGCTTTTTAGCCTGAATTGTTCAAGTCTCAGCACACTATCAAACAATAATTCCATTTTCCCAACCTTTTAAAAGCATCCTCATGAGGTAATTGCAAAACCCCGTTTCTGTCTGCGCCCGTAATGATGCCGTCCGCTTCGGTGTCGCGTCCGGATTCATTCTGGCACAGCCTATCAACTCCGTTGAAGTTGCAAAACTGGCGTTTTGCAACTAGCTCTCATAAATCAGTATGACAGAATTCACAACGATGGTTACATTTGAGCAGGGAATGAGCCGTCCATCAAGTTTGGCGTTGCGCGTCTTTCGTTTATAGTCAACCGAAACCTCTATATATCTGAATGATTTTCTCCACCACTTCTTCGAGGCTCAAATTGCTTGAATCCAGATCAATGGCGTCATCCGCCTTGCGCAGGGGACTTAGCTCGCGTGTAGAATCCAGGTGATCACGCCTGGCTTGATCTGCCAGGACTTCTTCAAAAGTGGTTGTTAATCCTTTG
>JAITCJ010000024.1 GCA_031283145.1 Holophagales bacterium
AGTTTTTGAAAAACAGGGAAACCCTGATTTTTCAAAAACTTGCGGGCGGCGATTGCTCGCCGCCATACCAACTTGCAATCAAACGTAATGCCGTGTGATTGCAAGTTGGTATTATATAGCAATTTCAGTTATTGTGGTCCATAGATACAATGCCTATCCAGCTTTAAATCTCTTTGTGCTTAATCGTATCCAGAGCCTCAGTGATGGACTACAATAACTGGAACTGCCATATTGCGCCTGTCCAACCAAACGAGCAACAGCCCACTTACAAGCAACAAAAGCGAAAATTGCTATGTTGTCCACGGAATTAGAACAGAAAGTCATTGAAATTACTGGCTGTTCCACCCGGACGCTCAAGTCAGTGAAAAAAGATTTGAACGTAGAGAGTTTCCAGTCCGGGCGGCAATGGTTCTCCGCTCTGCCCGGTCAGAGCGCAAAAAATGTTCAGAGCGCAACATTAAGGCAGATAATCCCGTTAGTCGGGAAATGCCGTTTTGAATTTTTGTGAAAGTTTCACATCGCTTACGGCAACGCGCACGCCTTTATATTTCATTTTAATGGGAATACCACCTTTGTTAGCAGTTCGCTCTCAGGTGTGTCGGCAGGATTATTGAGGTAGTAGTCATAATAAACGCCTGTTGATTCCAACTTGTTTTCGGCAAGGTACTGCATCATCGGGGCATATGTTTTTTCAACTTCCTTATACGCTCCTTTGTGCGTTGCCGTGATTGCCTTGCCCTCGCAAGTATTTGCCATATAAATCTCATCTTGCTCCGGCAACGGCTCGCTGACGGGAATGCCCAATTCAATGTCAAATTTCATGAAATCCGCGCTGCCGTTGGTGTATTTACAGTAAGGCGCGCCCACAATTTCTTTGCCGCGCTGCCCTAAATAAGCCCACAGTTTTTGATAGCCTTCGCCCATAATACCAGCCATGTTCTTGAAATCCACAGCGTCATATTTTACTGCTATAGCGATTTCGGATTCCTTGGTGATTGTTTCGATATTCATTGTTTTGCGCAACCTTTCATATTTGATAATGTAAAAACTACATTAACTGGAATGTCACGCCGTCCGATCACACGAGCCAAAGTCCAAGTAAGGGTACGGCACGAAGTGTCGCCAAAGTCAATTTTTTATAAGACCATCATTTTTTGATGTTGCTATCAGTATTCCCTTTCTCTAACCCTATCTTTACACTTCCATCCAGCGTTGGTCGCCAAAAGTCATTTGTGCCATCTCTGTAAAGAGCGCTTCCTAGTGGCGGAAGGTTAAGTTTTATCACACTACCCTTTTCTGGATTTATACGGTACCATTCAATACGCCAATTTTTATTTGCCTGTTCTATAGATCGTTTTTTAATTATCTTTCCTAGATCTTCTTGTGAGATTGTTGGGTTTGCACGCAACATCTCTTTCAATTCCCCAAGAAGATCACTTGATTCGAGCATAGATTTTTCATCTATAGCAGAAACTAATATATTTCCGTCTTTTTCAGGCTGAACACATAAAACAGCCTCGGCAAATCCACCTTTAGAAATTATTTCATCTGAAATTTTGAAAATACGCCCTGAACGTGTCAATAAAGCTTTTTCAAGCGATAGAATCCAGTAAAGTCCTGTTCTGGCATTTATTAAAACAGCATATTTATCAGTCATGACTATACTAGAGGCAGAAGGCAATTTAAACCATTCAGGATCATGCATGGATTCCGTTGGATGTATAGCATTACTTACTTTAATCTGATCATTTTGAGCAACACTTAAAAGAGTAAAAGGACTCCTGTCAAATCCTGTATTTCCGGTTAAATCGTGTTTGTATGAAATAGCAACAAAACGATTGCCATCACAGGGAATGGTAGTAATGGAAGTATTTTCGGTCTCAAATCCACCAATATAACTCCAGCCATCATCTGTGTATTTTGCAAGCGTAACACGCATATATTTAATTCCATTTCTCATTTCGCTAGGTCCCATAGCGCAAGTGTATAGCGCATCATTACGCCAAAAAGACTTGCGCGCAAAAACAATATATTTCCGCTCTATAGGAAAATCCTTTGCCTTAGTTATATTTAGAATGGTTTTGTGAATTTTATTTTCATTATCTAAAAACCGTTTATCAGGCGAAAGGTCTTTGTTATCTATTATGAAATAATCATTTACCCATTGGCCTGGTTGTTGCGCAAACATTGAACCACAAGCCAATAACAAAACAGCAATAAAAGATTTCAGGATAACTAAATTGCACATACATAATCTCCGAAAAAATCTATAAGTGATAGAAAAACATATTATTGCTTACTGATTTAGACAAACAGAAATTTGGGTTTCTGGATGTTGCCAAAGTTTAATTGATCTTTACTCCACTGTGGTTTGAGACCCCGGCCTTGTTGCGGATACGGCTTCGCAAGCATTCCTTCAGGCCGGAACAGCCACATGACCCGCCTTAAAAGGCGGGGTATCATTGCGGGGTTGATGTTTGGCAGGGGACGCAAATCCCTGCCAAACATTCATAGCGCATGTGCCAAAGACCCATGCGCCCTTATTGCTTTTACCACTTCCAGCAGTATATTTACCATCCATTCGACGGCCTCGTCTTGACTCAAAGAATTAAATCATGCTGTAAATAAAACGTCAAGCGCAATTTTGGATGTAAATGTAGATTTTTTCGTGTCGTTACAAATCGCGCAGAATCTCAATTCTTGTCAAGAACTCTTGGCAAAAGCTACATCCGGGAAAGCACTCTCAACAGTGCTGAAAAACAGGCTGCGCTCTGTTTTTCAGATTTGCTGGCTATTACCTGAAGACATCCGGAAAAACTTTCATCTCGAAATTGCGGACACAATTTTGATATGGAAGCATTATACTAATCATCCAATGCGGCTGGTAGCTCAAGTTTATCCAGATTTCGACCCGGACCTTCGATGGCGTGACGGTGACAGTAAAGTTGTCGCCAAAAACCGGATTTTCAGCTTGCTGGAGATACAGCGGGAGTCACCGCACAGTAACGCCAAAGGCGCTTTTTACCGCCTCGCTTGTCCTGAGTGGGTACACGCCATTCCATTCACAACTCCTGAAGCGGGGTTAGAGCTGTTGGTTGTGGAGCAATACCGGCATGGCATAGACAGGGCGTCTCTGGAGGTACCCGGCGGCGTTTGCGACCAGGGTGAAAACCCGCTGGACGCCGCAAAAAGGGAACTGCTGGAAGAAACGGGGTATGCCTCCGACAACTGGGTAAGCCTCGGTTCCTGCGCCCCAAACCCGGCAATACAAAACAACCGGTGCCACTTTTTTTTGGCTCTGGACTGTGTGCCGAAACAGGATTTGGTTCTTGACCCCACAGAAGAAATACGCGTATGGGCCATATCCCACTCGGAGTGGAGAGACAAACTTGAAGCTGGCGAAATCCATCACAGCCTCGTAATCGCGGCATTCGCGCGGCTGTACATGAGCCGGGCATGGACGTCTTTAGAGCGGCAAATCGCCAACATGCCAAATTGAGCGCCATGAGCAGATTGAATCTTGAAAAGTTCTTTGCCCCAATAGCTTCCAAGCTGGAATCTGTTGAATCGGAACTGCAAAAAATCGTTCAAAGCGAAATCACGGTTGTGAGCCGCCTGGCGGAACACATCTCAAAGGGCAGCGGCAAGCGTCTGCGCCCCGCGTTGGTTTTATTGGCCTCAAGATTCTGCGGCGGCACATCAGACAAAGACGTCCGCTACGGCGCTGTTTTTGAGCTTTTGCACACAGCCACGCTGATACATGACGACATAATTGACCACGCCCCCATCAGGCGCGGACGTCCCAGCCTTAACGCCGAGTGGGGCAGCACTCTCTCCGTCCTGTTTGGCGATTTTCTGTACCTGCAAGCCATGCAGATCACACTGGCCGACCGCAACTGGCGGACGCTGGACATCTTCGCGGACGTCATAACCCGCATGGTGGAAGGTGAGCTGATACAAAACGAATGTCTGTACAGACCGGATGTATCGAGAAAAACCTACTTCGACATAATTGAGCGAAAAACAGCCATACTATTTGCCGCGTGCGCGGAGGTCGGAGCTATTCTGGCGGAAAGGGATGAAAACTTTTGCCGGAATATGTACAGATTCGGCTTGGAATTGGGCAGAGCCTTCCAACTGGTGGACGATCTCCTGGACTACACATCAACCAGCGATCATCTCGGCAAGCCGGTATTCTCCGACTTGCGCGAAGGCAAGCTCACATTGCCCATGCTCGCCCTGCTTGAAAAAGCGCCGGCCAGCGCTATGCCAGTCATTGCGCGCGTCTGGGGAAATAACCCTCCGTCCGTATCGCCTGAAGACGCCAATCTGTTGCTGGAACTGCTGAAACAGCACGGATCCCTGGAAGAAGCCCGCGAACTTGCCGGACAGGCCAGCAGCGCCGCGCTCGACTCACTGTCCGCCAACGACGGAGACCCCGAAATGACACGCGCTCTGCGAGAAATCACAGAAACACTCCTGGAAAGAACATATTAAAGGCACATGACAGGTATCGCGCCAGCCCATACGGACCACCGCCGAATGTGGCGGAGTTTTGATTACTGCTATCCCGTAATCAGCCGCCGCAGCAAAGGCCTCAGCCTCGGCGTCAATTTGAATCCAGGCAAGGCATGTAATTTTGATTGTGTCTATTGTGAAGTTGACCGCCTGGTTCCGGTTAAACGAAGAGACGTTGACTTAGACCAAGTAGAAGACGAAATGAAAATACTGATAGAACTGGCTGTCTCAGGCGATCTTTTCAAAACCCGTCCATTCAGCGCCGTCAAAAGCGAGTTGAGGAGATTGAACGACATAGCTTTCAGCGGCGACGGCGAGCCAAGCGCGGCTAAAGAATTTCTTGAATCAGTCGGCAGACTGGCGCGTTTAAAAAGACAATTCAACCTGACGGACGTCAAATTAGTACTCATAACCAACGCCACTGGATTTAAAGACGCCGATGTAATCAGCGGCATAGACACGATGATGGCAAATAACGGCGAGATATGGGCAAAACTAGACGCCGGAACCGAAAATTACTATCAAGCCATTAACCGTTCCGCCGTTTCACTGGCTCAAATCATTGAAAACCTGGTCTTTGCGGGCAAAAGATGGCCGATAATAATACAGACGCTGTTTTTAGAATGGGCTGGTTCCGGACCATCGCGTCATGAAATCAGTTCATACATTGACAGGCTCAAATACCTGCTGGACAGCGGTATCCGCTTACAGGGGCTGCAACTGCACACCGTGGCGAGGCCAACGCCAGAAGCGGAAGCAAGACCCCTGTCATCCGCAACCTTGGATGAAATAGCGAATAACATCACAAGTGAACTCCCCGATATTTCTGTGGACGTATTCTATGGGACTGTGGCGTAAAGCGTTTAACGTCTGCACATGGATTATATGCCTCTGGCTTGTCTCATTAGTCAGTACGAAACCATATAAGGGCCAGCCATTAAAGTTCCCGTCGCCTCCGGCGCCTATTCCGGCGCATATTGACATAACCATTGTCGCCGTCGGAGATTTAATAAGCCATCAGGACGTCCAAAGCGCCGCGCTGAAAGCCGAAAACGGGTGGGCCTCGCTTTGGGAGGAAGTAACACCGCTTTTCAAACAAGCCGATCTGGCTATGGCCAACCTGGAAACGCCCATAGCCCCAAAAACCGGCAGGCCGGGCATACCATTTTGTTTCAACGCCCCGTCAAATTTGGCTTCCGCGCTGAAAGAAACAGGCGTCGGCCTTGTGTTCACAGCCAACAATCACGCCTTTGACCAGAGCGTAAAAGGCGTGGCTGAAACGCTTGAACACCTTGACGCCAATGACATCAAATACGCCGGAAGCGGACTCAGCCGCGACGCCGCTGAAAGTCCGGTGATCATGGAATTGCGGGATGGAGTCAGAGTGGCGGTACTGGCAAGGACAGATATTTTTAACAACAATCTAAATCAACGCCCGGACCGTCCCTGGGTCGCGGCTCTGGACGCGGACGGTACTGAGCGAACCATCAGAGAAATCCGCTCGCAGGTTGATTTGATAATGATCAGCGTTCACTGGGGAAACGAATACGAAACCCTGCCAAACAAGCGTCAAAGAGAGTCCGCCGCACGGCTCATAGCAGCGGGGGCCGATGTGCTAATTGGGCATCACCCCCACGTTCTTCAGCCATTTGAATGGATTGACTCAGGCGGGCGGCGCGGCGCGGTGGCCTTTTCGCTGGGCAATTTTTTGAGCAATCAGGACAGGATGTACGACCCGTCCGCGCAGCCGCTGAGTTCAGGCGACAGCCGAGACGGCGGAGCCTTGGTACTTACACTGCGCAAAGATTCATCAGGCGTCAGATTGCGAGACGCGTACGTAGAGCCGCTTTGGACTGACAATAACTGGATTCAGCATACAAAAGGTCAAAACGCAAAGAGAATCATCCGCGTTCTGAGAACCACCCCAGGCGAGCGCGGCGCCGACATGGAAGACCTGCTCTCAAAGCGAAGGTCGCGCGCGCTTGATAGATTGAGACAGTCGCAAAACGCCGGTTTCGCGGCGACTTCAACGGAGTTGACGGGCCGCGACTGAATAAAGCCGGATATAGCAGTTCAGCTTTTTGTAGTTGAACCGCTATGTCGGGATTTACTTGTAAATCCCGGCCGCTTATTGCTTGTAGGCGGGCACTGCCCAGCGTTGCGCAAGCAATAAAAGCGAAAAATGCTATATTGCGCGAAGTATTGAACTGCTATATCACTCCTGCTGTTTCGGACGCCAAGTACGAAAGCTGTCGTAATTAGTGTCAATATCAACAAGCAACAAGGAGGCATGAGCCTTTGGGCACATGCGCTATGAATGTTTGGCAGGGGTTTGCGTCCCCTGCCAAACATCCGCCCCGCAAGTGATACCAGTTCCCGTTGCCAATGCTACAAATGGTCGCGCGAATGCGGCTGTTTGCGGCATGTTGCGCTAACGCTTTTGCACAACAGCAATGTGATTTGGTATGATACCCCGCCTTTTAAGGCGGGGCGCGGGGCTGTTCCGGCCTGAAGGAACGCTTGCGAAGCCGTATCCGCAGCAAGGCCGGGGTCTCAAACCACAGTGGAGTAAGGATGAAGCCGGATAAAGTGCCGCTTGGGGCGTTTTTGGAGCGGACGGCGAAATGGAGGGCGTAGACAGAAACGGGGTTTTGCTATTACCTTGACCGCTAAGCTTTAAGCTTTATCGCTATTCAACTTGAAAGGAATCTATATTGCGCGAAGTATTGAACTGCTATATCACTCCTGTTGTTTCGGACACAAAGTACGAAAGCTATCGTAATCAGTGTTAATATCAACAATCAACATCAATTACGAAAACTATCGTATTTAGCGTAAGTCTAATGATACGCGGGTGCGATTCCATCTGATAGCGGTTCAACTACGAAGTGTTGAACTGATATACCATGCTTTTTTCGTCTGCGTCTGCCGTTCCGCTTTTAACGCGGTCTATCGCCGTAAAGTCACTGTACTCCCTCGCAGCGCCAGTGCCAATGGCGATTTGCGTCCATTCCTGTCGGTGGCTCACGTAACGAAAGCGCAACCTTGAAAGGAAGTGCCTCCCACTTGGATAAACAGGATGATTTTAAAGTTGACCGGCCATAGCAGTTCAACTACGAAGTGTCGAACTGCTATATGGCCTCCTTTTTCTCGCCGCTCATCACCGGCCATTTATTGAACTGTTATAATACGTT
>JAITCJ010000070.1 GCA_031283145.1 Holophagales bacterium
GCCAAAGTTTTTGAAAAACAGGGAAACCCTGATTTTTCAAAAACTTGCGGGCGGCGATTGCTCGCCGCCATACCAACCTGCAATCAAACGTAATGCCGTTTGATTGCAAGTTGGTATGATTACTCTTTGGCAGGATTGAACTCATGTTCACTGAGCTTATAGAACTGATCTCCAAAGTGTCATCTTTGGGCTTCGCCAAAGCATCCTTGGAATTGTTTCAATACATTGATACAACAAAAAGCTTTACAGATGTTCTAAGTCACATTGGGACTATACCTGAGTCAATTGGACATGACTCAACTGAAGAAAAGTTGTTCGCCAAAACCTCTGACGCAGCGCTGTCAAGGGCTTTCCGTGAAATAGGCCTGAAATCTTGTTTGATTAAAGCTCGCGCCAATTCCGCTGACGCGCAGGCTGAATCGCCTATTCATGGATATACCTTGGTTGCCGACGCAAAAGCGTTTCGTATGACCCGCACTGCGAAAAATCAAAAGGATTATAAAATAGCCGCTTTGTCCGGCTGGAGGCACGGTTCAGAATACGCTGTTCTTTGCGCCCCATTCTTTCATTACCCAAAAACCACAAGCCAAATATATGCTCAATAAATTAATCATAACATATGCCTTCTTAGCTGGGAAAATCTTCTTTTTATGGTAGAGAATGAAATTAAAGAGAGCCTTGATTTAAATCTATCTAATCTGTGGAATTATGGTGAATGGCTTTCAAGGAATACCCTAAACGCTAATATAGGTAATTATTTTCTTGATGAGTTTAACAATTATTTTTTGTCCGTAATTAAATATACAAAACTTGATTATCTTAAGCTATTGAAATGTCAAATTGATATTATTAAACAACGCAGCCAGATTGAGAAAAATTTTTGGGAAAACGAAAGGTCTGTTATTCAGGCATATTCCAAAGAAGAAGCTATTAACGCACTATTAAGAGTAACAAAAATTGATGAAAAAATATCTCGTATAGAACAATTTGTAAATGGATTGAGTTATGATTGACAAATTAATTCTTGGTAATTCTATAGATATACTTAAAACATTTGAAGATGATTATGTTCATGCCATTATTTCTGATATACCGTATGGCATATGCTATAGTGAATGGGATATTCTTCACAGCAACACCAATTCCGCGTTAGGTGGGGTATCTGTTGCCCAGACAAAAGGCGGGAGTTTGTTTAAGCGACGCAGTAAGCCCCTGAATGGTTGGAGCAGCGCGGACAAGCAAATTCCCAATGAGTATCAACAATGGTGCGCAACCTGGGCTTCTGATTGGCTGCGCGTAATTAAGCCTGGAGGGTCATGTTTTATATTTGGCGGACGACGATACGCGCATAGATGTATTACTGCTCTGGAAGACGCCGGATTCACATTTAAGGACATGCTTGCTTGGGAAAAGTCAATGGTGCCTCATAGAGCGCAACGAGTCTCAGAAATATTCAAACGCAGGGGCGACAATGAAAATGCTGAAAAATGGTTTGGATGGAGAGTTGCAAACCTTCGGCCTGCTTTTGAGCCAATTCTTTGGTTTCAAAAACCCTATAAAACAGGCGGTACTTTAGTGGACAACATTCTTGAGCATAATGTGGGCGCTTGGAATGAAATCGCATTGACAAATCAGACATGTAATTATGGTTCTGAACATTATCCCGAACTTCTGTTTTCTAACATAATTCGTATTTCAGCCGACAATAGCGACCGAGGTTCGCATGAGACCCAAAAGCCATTAAAACTTATGGAATGTTTGGTTTCGCTTGTAACATTGGAAAATTCCATTGTATTGGATCCATTTATGGGATCCGGAACAACCTGTGTGGCCGCAAAGAAACTAGGCAGACACTACATAGGTATTGAAATTAATGAAAAATATTTTGATATTGCCAGAGAAAGATTATCAGAATCACCCATCCAATCTTACGCGACAAAAGATAAACACAGCCAATTTTGCAATCGCTCCCTGTTTGATATACAAGAATCTGGCAACTAGAGTTTTTTTGCTCGAATTGCTATATATCTGTCTCTAACTCGGCAGAGCTTCTTTTTCTGTTCCGAAAACGCCCTCCCATTTGGCGATCACTACGCTGGCGAGGCCGTTGCCTATGACGTTTATGGTGGTGCGGGCCATATCCATGATCTCATCCACGGCCAGAAGCATGGCTATGCCGGCTTCGCCGGGGAGGCCGAAGCTGCCGCATGTGGCGGCGATTATCACCAGCGTGGCCCTGGGAACACCCGCGACGCCTTTGGAAGTTAGCATAAAGGTAAAGACCATCATCAACTGAGCGCCAAGCCCCATGAGCGGAAACATCTCAGGATTTGCCGCGTGCGACGCCTGGGCTATTGTCATGGAAGCAAGCACCAGGTAAAGTGTGCTTCCGTCAAGATTAAAGCTGTATCCTGTGGGAATTACAAAACCGGCTACGCTGCGGGGTACGCCGAATCTTACAACTTCCTCCAGCAGCTTGGGGAGAGCCGCTTCGCTCGAAGCCGTGGAGAACGCGGTTATGGCAGGGTCGCGTATGGCCTTTATGAAACCCCATATCCGCACGCCCACAATCCAGGCTACGGGGATAAACACCAGGCAAAACATGGCAATCAAAGCGAAGTAGAGGCTCCCCACCAGAAGCGCGTACTGCTTGAGGAGCTGAAAAACAGCCGGCCAGCCTTTCATAAAGACGTCATTCACACTGTGGCCTGCCGCCATTGAACTTACGTTGTAGGCCATTGCCCCGAAAACGCCCACCGGCGTCAGGCGCATGATCATGTCTGTGTACTTGAACATCGTCTGGGCGACGCCATCGCAAAAGTCCAGGACAGGCTTTCCCCTGCTGCCCGCTCTGGTCAGGGCTACGCCAAACAGAGCCGCGAAAACCACCACTGGAAGTATGTCCGCTTTTGCCGCGTGTTCTATCAGGTTGCTGGGGAACATGTGGAACACAATATCCCACCCTGTCTGAGGCCGCGCCGCCGCCACAGACGTATGGGCGGACAGGTCGAGGGGCAGGTTTGCTCCGGGCTTTACCCAATTAACTATGCCCAAGCCAAGGAAAAGGGCAATCGTAGTGACAATCTCAAAGTAGAGCAGCGCTTTGGCTCCCATGCGCCCCACAGCCTTAATATCCCCTGTCTGCGCGATGCCGACGATAATAGTCGAAACCAGCAGAGGGACAATCAATCCCTTGATCAGAGCTATGAATGATCTGGAGAGGAAGCGGAAGAAATTATACATGCCCGGAAATTCGTCCTTTGGGAAAAATCCCCCCAGTATCACACCCATTATCAGGCCCACAAAAATCCAAAATGTACTGGTGCGCCAGAATGGTTTTTTCTCAGTCATACATAGAACCCCAAGCAATTATAGCAGTTCAACACTTTGTAGTTGAACTGCTATAATTGCTTGTAAAGTGCCCTGCCCGCCGTTGTGCAAGCAATAAAAGCGAAAAATGCTGTACTGTTCGCGCAGCGCTCATTGCCAAACCCATAGGTGTATTTGATGGTGACTTGACAAGCTGCCCAAAAACTTTCATATCAAAATTGCGAAACGCAATTTTGATATGAAACCGCTGCCATATGATATATATGGTCTTGTACTGGATTTTCCCAAGGTGCGCCTTTTGATACAGTCAACCGCATATACTTCCGATTCGAGCGCGAAGTGGTCCGGGGTCAAACGCGCCGGGGCGCCGGATACGTTACGGCGAGCGTTTCAGAACAATACCGCGCCTGCCGTCCGAAATGGCTTTTCATTAATCGAATTGCTGGTGGTTATCGTCATTGTGTCTATTTTAGCCATTGGCGGCTCAATGATGATTGGTAGCAGAAGATCCGGCGCTGTCAGATCCATGCTGGACGAACTGGAGGGCGCCGTCGCCAACGCGCATCAGGCCGCTGTTGCCACAAGCCGCGATACCGCCCTGGTGTGCAAGGGCGTCTGGGAAGGAAACACGGGTAATCCTTTCCGCATTGCTTATGGCGACGCCGAATTGACCGAAGCCGACAGCGGCGGGCCGGAAAATTTTATGAAAATCGTGGATGGCGTCTTAAACGGGAACCCGCCCAATCCCAATGACTCGGCAAAACGAATTGAACTGTCTGTCGCCGTTGCCTATAACTTTGCTGAACACAGAGATAAAACCAAAAAAAGACCCGATGATTCAATTCAGATGAGGGCGCGCGTTGTTATAAACGGCAACGACGGTTGGGAGAGGGCCGCCGGCAGTAAAAATGAGAATATATTA
>JAITCJ010000079.1 GCA_031283145.1 Holophagales bacterium
GGCATATTATTGGTAAAACTCATACTATCAGCATTGAGCAAGACAACAGCAACACACGGCACCATCTTGGAAGGTTTACCCGTCGAACTAAGATTGTATCCAAAAAGAAATACATGGCAGACTTGACGCTCAAACTCTGGCAGTTGCTTACCTCATAAGATTTGGTTTAATAAATATCAAACATTGGCTCTATATATCTATAGGTGAAAACTATCCAAAAAAAAATGCATCAATTCGCCATGGACGAAGGCATTGCTTCAAAGTCACATTCCACTTTCTATAGGCTAATTGAAGAGATGCTTACTAAAGTGCAAAAGAAAAATGGACGCTAGTATGACTATGTGATAAAATGTCTGCGCTCATTGCATGTTTCTATTGTTTTTCTTACTTGGACTTATCCATAACTTGCTTATCTGGTGTCCACACGCCTGCGCTGACGAGGACATCATATAGCCATTCAACTTTAAAATCATCCTGTTCATCCAAGTGGGAGGCACTTCATTTCAAGGCTGCGCCTTCGTTACGTGAGCCGCCGACAGGCGGTGAGCGGAACGGCAGCGCAGACGAAAGGCACAGGGCAACGTACCATTTTAAAGTTGTTTCATTATAACCTGAAAAACAGAGTACAAGCTGTTTTTCAGGTCTGTTGGCGAAAAGTTTTTCAGGTCAATCGGCTATACAAACCGGCTCCTCATCTACCCCATTGGCGGCGTTTTCAGCCCTCGCCAGAGCGAACAGCCAATCGCTCAGGCGGTTCAGGTATCGGATAACCAAATCAAACGTGCGGACGTCATGGCAAAGCGGAACAATTTTTCGCTCCGCCCTTCTGCACACGCTTCTCGCGTAGTGGGCGTATGCCGCTCCCGCGCTGCCCGAAGGCAGCACAAACGAATTTAGTACCGGCGACATGGCGCATAGGCGGTCAATATCTGCTTCCATAGTCTCTACAGGGCATTTCAGCGATATTTCAGCGGCTGGACCACCATCAGCTCCGAATTTCGGATTGGCCAGCACTGCCCCCAGTCGGAAAAGGTCCTGCTGAATATTCTCCAAGAGTATATCGGCATTGGTTTTAGTTGAAACACTCGCGCGCAGAATGCCAAGCATGGAATTCAGTTCATCCAGAGTTCCATACGCCTCCAGCCGAGGATGAGACTTGGAAACGCGCTGCCCCCCTATCATCGAAGTCTCGCCGTTATCTCCGGCGCGAGTATAAATTTTCATACATCTCCCTGGTTATTTCAGACGCTCAGTCCCGCCGTTGAGCAAATCTGTCGCTCCACGCTTGCGGGTCCTCGCGCCAGACGGCAAGCGATTCTTGGCCTGACGGCGCGACAGCGCCTGTTTCGACGGCCCTTTTAACTAGGTCAGAAAACACGGCCAGCGCTCGCCAAGGCACATTCTTACTCTCAAAGGCCGAGTCGGCCTTTGAGAGTCCATAAGAGAACAGAGCCAGAACTTCAAGCACTTCGGCTCCCTCGTCGCGCAGCGCCTCAACGCATTTCAGGCTTGATCCGCCTGTGCTGATCAAATCTTCAATCAGCACAACGCGGTGTTTCCCCACCAGAGGTCCTTCCACCTGCCGCCCCATACCATGTTTTTTCGGCTCAGGGCGCGCGTAGGCAAGGGGAAGTCCAAGTCTGTCCGCCACCATTGAGGCCCAGGGAATACCGGCGGTGCTGGTACCCGCTATCAGCGTCGCGCCTTTATTATTCTCTTTCACGGAAGCGCACAGAGCCAAAGATACAGCCGCGCGGACATAGGGGAAGCCGAGTAATTGCCTGTTGTCGCAATAGACGGGCGATTTCAGCCCCGACGCCCAGGTAAAAGGGGTATCAGGCGAAAAGCGTACGGCGCCAGCCTCAAGCAGAGCCGATGGAAGGTCAAAATAGTCAGAAGTCATCCGCTCATCTCACCATTAAAAATCCAAAGCGCATTATAGCACCTATGACGGTTTCATATTAAAATCACGGAACGCGATTGCGATAGAACTCGCTGAACAGCGAGGAGTATTTTAAATACAGGGCCGCGCTGATTTTCAGCGGATCGCCGGTGGGGCTGGCGGGGTAATTTTTGATGGACTCCGGGTAGCTGAGGGCTGTTTTGCCGTTGCCCTCGGCCCAGGATTTAGTCGCCGACTTGACCAATGCGTCATAAGGCGGGGACGATGGCAGGTCTGATGTTCCGTCCCAGGATTCAGCCATGTAGTCGCGCGTTATTTGCCAGCGCATTCCGTAATAATCTGTCATCAGACCGGCCAAGTGGCGGTTGCAGTAGTCAAGCAGATTGCTGACTGCCGAGTCGTAAGCGTCCCTGCCGCCTGAGAGCGGCACGTCTTCTTCCAGAATCCAATATGTGAGGAAGGTTCGCTCTAATCGCTCGTAATAATATATGTCTTCAGGCGTGGCGCCCCTGGCTTTGGCATTTTCCAGGCGTTTGCCAAGCAGAAATTCCGGTGTGGCGGCCAGAATGCTGTCCATGTCCTTGCAAATGCCGATCATAATATCAAGATATTCCAGCAATTTATCCTTATCTCTGGCATCGGCGGCGTAATATCGGGCGATCCCCTGGGCGTACACCGGCTCGGAGATGTCACCCAGCGCCTGGCGCGTGATGTCCGCCAAGTCGTATTCAAACTGTTTGTTGAGTCCGCCTGCGGTCTGCGCGGCATCGGCGGCTCCCAGCGCCAGACCCCACACATTGTAAATATCAGCGCGGTCATATGGAATGTCGGGGGCGCTGCCAGTATAGCTGGCCCAATGGCGCGACTTGAGGTCGCCCATTACGCCCGGCTTGGCGTTGGTAAGGGTCTGCGCAGGTTCGTCGCCGCTGATGAAATTTTTATAGACAACTTGGTGAAGCGCGTCCCACATTGCGTCAATTTCAACCTTGGCGGCGTCATAGATAGCCGCGCCATAGCGTCGGCGGGCGTAGTCTTTCAGCCACCTTGAAACCCAGGTGTTGGCTTCGTCTATATTCGCGAAGTCCAATTTGCGCCAGTTCATCTCGGCCATCAAGTCGTACAGCGCCGGATTGGTGTCGCCGCCCTCCGGCGTTACGCCTATGCCGGCCATGTTGCGGGCTACTTTTCTGGCGGCCTGAATATCATACACAAGTTTATTCATGCCGCTGTCCATGCCAGTGTTGCCGCCAAAATTCCAGGTCATGCACCAGACCCACGGCACGCCGTCAGGCTCTATTTCGTTTTGCCAGATCGGGCGGTTGTACGCTTTTAATTCAAGCAGCAGGGAATGGCTCAGATCAACTTTTGTGGATAGCCAGCTCTGGTATCGCCAGGCGTCCTGTATCCAGACCATGTCGGGATTGACCTTGAACATCTCTTTTTGGATGGTGGTCAGCGTATCCTGGCTAAAGGCGAGGCCGCTGACCACAAAGCCCTGTTCAGCTATCATGCTGCGGAAGGCGTAGCGCGGCACGAAACCCCAGGCGTCGAAGCCGTAAAAATTCTGCAAGGATTTCCAATAGATTTTTGAAATACCCTCAAATTTTTCCCTCATGGCGGATGCTTTGTCCGCGTCTGCCAAGCTTACGTCGGCGCTGATAAACAGGCCCTGGGGCAGATCCATCCAGCGGGAGCCTGGATAGGCCAGGACGCCGTCAAAAACCGAGCCTGGCAGATTGATCCTGAACTTATTGCCGCCTTCGGCGGGCGGCAGCGCGCCTACGTAATAATCGCTCTTATTGCTCGGGAACGCGAATGGAACCTGGCCTGTAAAAGGATAGACTTGCATTTCCAGGCCCAGCCTGAAAGCCATGTCGGACACATCCCTGGCCATTTTTCCCTCTTTGTCGAATGCCGCTTGGGAAACATTGTATGTGCCAAAGTACTGAGAGTCTCCGCGGCTGGAGTTACGCAACTCGGCGATTGCGGCGGGGTCATATCCAAACTCGCCGCAGGCGTTGTACCAGACGTTCTTTTCGCCCAAGCCCATGTTAAACATGTTATAGCCATTCATGGCCAGCCAGTCCAGGCGGCGCTGCCACTCATCTTTGCCGTACATGAAAGCCTGGTACCTGAAATCCACTTCGTTAAAATAGTGACGAATCGGATAGGGGAAAATACCGACATGTTTCGCGGCTACCCTGGGCAGGGAAGAGGGCAGAGATATTCTATATTGGCCGATATACGGAAACTCCTGATAAAGGCAGTATTTCAGGTAGTAATTGAAAGCGGTGGACAGCGAAACAGCGTTGTTGCCGCGCAATACGGGTTTACCGGCCTTTGTATCCCAGTCAACCTCAAAGACGTCGCTCCCGCTTGCCGCCGCATTGACGCGCTCAAGAATGAAGCGGCCTGCGCTGCCGACACCGGCAACGCGCTCAATGAGGGCTTTTGTCTCATTTATGGGTACGGTCCAAGTCTTATCAAAGGCGACTCTGGCCGCTGTGATGGCTCTGTTTATGGCGGCAGTTTCACCGTGGCTCATGCTTGGCGCGGACAATTCACGCTCAATCTTAGTCAATGCCGCCGCGTAAGCGGCGACTGCTTTTTGAGGATAGGGGATATAGCCCGACGGATAGCCTGAGGGATCGAGCAAAGCGGCCTTAGCCACACTCAGTAGCTTTTTAGCATTGTCCAGGCGAGTCCGTGTATCGGCCTTTTGCGATAATCCGGCTTCCGCCGCATTTGTTGCGACGGCGCTGACGGCGCCCGCTTGCGTCGTCATAGTGAATATGAAAAAGGCAGCCGACAGCAAACATGTAAAGCGACTTGTAATTTTGTATTTTTTCATGGCCGCTTCCTGTTTTGTCCGTCCGTCAATTATAGTAAAACACCTTTAAAATGGTACGTTACCATGCGTTTTTCGTCTGCGCCTGCCGTTCCGCATTTATAGCAGTTCCACTTTTTGTTGTCATTCCTTCTATAGTTCACAGCTACGCTTTCCATTCCGCTCCCCGCCTTTGGCGGCTCACTCCATTAACAGCGCAGCCTAGAAACGAAGTGCCTACTCCTTGGCAATCCTGTGTCTTTGCCTGGAAAACACCCCGTGGAGCAGTTGTGACAACACAAAGTTGAATTGCTATAATGCGGTCAATCGCCGTAAAGTCTTTGTCGTTGCCTTGCAACGCCAAATCCAACGGCGATTTGCCCGCGTTCCTGTCGCCGGCTCACTTCACTACGGCGCAGCCTTAGCACTTCGTGCCTTCTACTTGAATAAAAGGACCGTTTTAAAGTTGATTGGCTATAACCCCAAAAGTAACACAAATTAGGCTTGAATCAGCCTGAAGATTTCCTGTAGCGAAGCCTCCCGGAAAGCGCTTAAAACAATCCTGAAAAACAGAGCGCGGCCTGTTTTTCAGGATTGTTGAGCCAGTTGCAAAACGCCAGTTTTGCAACTTCAACGGAGTTGATAGGCTGTGCCAGAATGAAGCCGGACGCGGCACTGGAGCGGAAGGCATCATTACAGGCGCAGACAGAAACGGGGTTTTGCAATTACCTCTGTTGATATATAATATTCAAGCGTTGAAAAATAAGTTCCGGACTGGCGAAAAAATTCAGGAGGCGACATGATCCAAAAACCAGTTGTTTCGGCGCAGGAAGCCGCCGCCAAAGTAAAAGAAGGCGATACAATCATGGTGGCCGGTTTCCTGGGTTGCGGTTCACCCCACACGGTCATAAAGGCGTTAAAAGCCGCCGCGCCAAAGCAGATGACGCTGGTGTGCAACGACACGGCAATATACGACCCGAAAACGGGGAACATCAGTGGAGTCGCCCATCTGGTGGTGGCCAAGCTGTTAAAGAAAATAATCACCAGCCATATCGGTCTCAACCAGGAATCACAGCGCCAGATGAACGAAGGCGAAACCCAGATTGAACTGGTACCTCAGGGTACTTTGGCGGAACAAATTCGCGCCGGAGGCGCCGGGCTTGGGGGGATTTTGACTCCCACAGGCGTAGGCACCGAGGTGGAACAGGGCAAACAGGTCATTGACATTGGCGGCCGCTCCTACCTGCTGGAACTGCCCCTGCGCGCCAATGTAGCCCTTATTAAAGCCAAAACGGCCGATAGAGCGGGTAATTTAATTTATTCCGCGACCGCCAGAAACTTCAACCCAATCATGGCTGCAGCCGCGGATTTAGTGATCGCGGAGGCGGAAGAAATTGTCGGGATAGGCGAACTCGACCCCAACGCCATTCACACACCATCTATTTTTGTGGATTTCTTAGTCAAAGCCGAAAATACGGATGCATGAGGAATAACATGGAATACGCGCCCAACAAAGAAGCAATCGCAAAACGCGTAGCAAGATTTTTCAAGCACGGCGATGTTGTAAACCTCGGCATCGGTCTGCCTACGCTGGCTGGCAACTACGTGCCGGATGACGTCACAATACTGTTGCAGAGCGAAAACGGCATGATGGGACTGGGGCCGACTCCCAAACCAGGCGAGGGAAACCCCGACCTGGTAAATGCCGGCGGCGTACTATCCACAATCCTTGTCGGCGGCTGCTATTTTGACAGCGCCGTCAGTTTTGGAATTATTCGCGGCGGTCATGTTGACTACACTGTTCTCGGCGTATTGGAAGTTGACCAAGAGGGCAACCTGGCAAACTATAAAATTCCGGGGAAAATGGTTCCCGGAATTGGCGGAGCAATGGACTTGACCACAGGCGCTCACACGGTCATCGCCGCGACGCTGCACTTCGACCCCAAGGGGACGAGCCGTCTCAGGCGAAAGTGTTCGCTTCCCCTCACAGCCAGAGGCGAAGTAAATTACGTCATTACAGACCTGGGCTTTTTTGAGGTTGCGAACAACAAATTTGTATTAAAAGAAGCCTTTGCCCCTTATACGCTTGAGTGGATTCTGGAAAAAACGGACGCGGACGTTGTTATTGCCGACGACTGCAAAACAGTGGAGATTCTATGAGTAAAGTGTGCATTATCGGCGCGCATAACACAAAATTCGGCAACTTCGTCAAGCGCAGCAAGGAAACAGGCGAAGTAACGGATACTTGCTCCCTTTACGACCTGTTGCTGGAGGCCGGGCGCGGCGCTTTGACAGATGCGGGCGTGGAGGCCAAAGACATTGACGGCGTGTGGGTAGGCTCGTGCGCCCCCGGGCTGTTTGCCAATCAAGAACACTTAGCCGCTTTCGCGACGGAAATTGATCCCGCAGGGCTGCGTTTCAAACCCATGACGCGTTGCGAGGACGCCTGCGCTTCCGGTTCCGCCGCTATTTACAGCGCGGTTTACGCGCTGGAAGCCGGACGCGCCAAAACAGCCCTTGTAATAGGCGTGGAAAAGATGAACCTGCTGGATACCAAGGGAGTGACCCACGCCCTAGCGACATGTTCTTACTGGCCGGACGAGGGGGCCAGGGCCGTGACTTTTCCTGGTCTTTTCGCCGAATACGCAAATGGATACAGAGCCAAATACAACATAAGCGATGCCGACATGGAGCGCTGTCTGGCGACCGTGGCCGCTCTCTGCTACGCCAACGGCCTTGATAATCCTCTCGCCCACTTCGGCAAGGGCGGACCATCGGACAAATTGGGGCTTGTCACAGCCGACGCCATACTGAATCTGCCGCCTGAAAAAAATCCCGTCATAGCGGCTCCGCTGAAGCTACATGACTGCTCGCTGGTAACGGACGGCGCCGCCGCGCTGGTGCTGACGCGATCTGACAACGCGGCGTTGTTTGCCAAAAGTGTCCAAATAGCCGGTATCGGCCACGCCAACGAGCGCATGGCTATAGCCGCACGGCCAAACATGTACGAACTGATGGCCGGCAAAGAGGCCGCGCGCATGGCATTTCAGGAAGCCGGAATATCCGCATCCGACATTGACATTGCCGAAGTGCACGACTGCTTCACAATTAACCAACTGCTGACGACGGAGGCGCTTGGGCTTTCCGCGGATGGGCGCGCCGGATTTGACTATATG
>JAITCJ010000195.1 GCA_031283145.1 Holophagales bacterium
GAGTACAGCGTGGCCGTATCCGGCAACTGGCCACCATTTTCTGTGCAGATGGCGTATTTTGTAGGAAACATTGATGTTCCGGCATATTCACCTTTGGCGTTAAGAGCGTAAAAGATAACCTGAAAATTGGGCTGTCCTTTGGCATCGCGCAGACGCTTGTCAACAGTATTACCGGCAATGCGGCGCAACGCTTCGATGCCGGCGTCTTTTGGGTGCCTGCCCTGACGCATGAGTTCCACTATCAAAAAAGAAGACAGGCCGTACAAATTAGCTTCACCGCGCCCCGTTGAACCGGCGGCGCCAACTTTATTCTCAACATAGAGGCCCGCGCCCAATATGGGAGAATCCCCCACGCGGCCGGGTATTTTCCATGCAAGTCCACTGGTTGTGGTGACGCCGCAGATTTCGCCCCTGGAATTTATTCCATCGCAGTTAATGGTTCCAAAGTAGTGATCCCTGTCAATGAGTCCATCCGCAACCATGCTTATACCGGCACTATAGCCCGCTATAAGGCGTTTTTCGGGGTCCAGCCAGTGTTCCGGATCGGTGCGCCGCTTCCACTCCATCCACAACTGTCTGGATTTTGGCGTATTCAGGTCGTCTTCAATCTTGAAACCCATTAACCGAGCAAAGTCCTGAGCGCCTTTGCCGACTATCAGGTGATGGTCAGTTAAGTCCATGACCTTTTGGGCGACCAGTGAGGGCGTCCTGACTCCTTCTATACAGGCCACTGCTCCGGCTCGCTTTTTTGGCCCGTGCATACAGGAAGAATCCAACTGCACAACCCCATCGGCATTGGGAAGTCCGCCATAGCCAACGCTGTAGTCCAGCGGGTCAAGTTCCACAATGTTGACGCCGGCGATCAGAGAGTCAAGCACGTCAGAACCTTCGGTCATCATGCGGAAAGCGCGCTCAACACAGGTTACATCCCCGCCATTTTTGAATTGATGCCCGTTTGAGGAAGCTATGACTACCGGAGAAATCCCTTTTGAAACAGCCAATGTCGGCGTCTGGGCTTTTAGTACCCTGGAAGTGGCAGCACCAGCTATAGCGGCTGTGGTGGCCGCCATGAATTCACGTCTGTTCAGCTTATTAGTCATGATGGCCTCGGAAGTTTGTTAATCAGTTTGATGCGTGTGTCAGCGCAATGGTAGTTGACTGTGCCGCCGCTCACAGTATATCAAAGTCAAAGCGCCCCAGCGTATCAACCAACCGGCGGCTCACTCTTTTGTGATTGGCACTCCACTCGGCGTGAGCATTGGGACCAACGCGGTTTGCGACAGTAAGTGCGGCAGATATCGGAACATCAGCCAAATGACAAGCGGCAAAGACGCCGGCCAGTTCAAGGTGTTCAACATCAGCTATTTGGCCCAGCATAGTGGCGTCCTCCAAACTTGAAGTAATAGCGGGCGGTACGGCCACAACGTATTTGGGCAACGGCAGATCCCAAGAGGCAGACCAGCGCGTTGTTTCAAAGGACGGGCGGAAAGCCCTGCGCTGAATTTCAGAGACAGACACAGCAACGACCTCGGAAGCCGCAAGGCAGTCGCCCACATTCAGCCGATCTCCGTACGCGCCGCATGTGCCAATAAAAAGAACTGCTCTGGGACGTATTTCACACAATAATCGCGCCGTAGCTGCGGCGGCGGTGACAGCGCCTATACCCGTCAGGGCTGTCTGCCAGCCGCACGACGGTTCTCTGTCCAAACCCGCCAATTCAGGCGCGAATGCGGCGAGCAGGAGCAGGTCAGGCGAATCCACACTTAATACAATATACTGAAAAAAATGCTATAATCTGTTTCCCATGTCTTTAACTTCTCAAAAGATTCGCCGGAAGCCGTGGATGCCATGGGTTCGGTTTTGTGTTGTCCTGTTTATGGTACTGGCTTCGGGTTGGGGAGCTCTGGAACTGGGTCAGCGGTACTTAGGTATTCAGAAATTGGTGATAGAACAAATAAATGTGTCCGGGTGTCAATGGGACAGGCTTTCTGAGGTGCGGGATATCGCCGATGAGAACTGTAAGGGGAAACCTCTTTTTTTGTTCGACGCCGACCAGCTTCAAACAAAGATCGAATCTCTGCGCTGGGTACGAGCCGTGCTAATTCGCAGGGAGCCGCCTGACCGCCTGAGCATTGTCATAGAGGAACGCCAGCCGCTATTTATGCTTGTCACCGCAAACGGCGTCTTGCTTATGTCCGACGATGGCATTATAATGGATAGGGTGAATCAAGCTAATCTGATACCTATGCCTGTTGTGGCTGACCCAGCCAGCCATAACGAGCAAACCATCATTAAATTGATACAAATAGCAAGGGTGCTGAAAGCGGAGCAACCTGATTTTTACGCCAGACTGACTGAACTCCGATGGGGAAGCCACGGAATAAACAACGGCCCGACTGTTTTCATGGAGGGTCTGCAAGTCCCTATATACCTGCCAAAAGATATGCCGACAAAAAATATACCTAGTTTTCAGGCGCTTTTCCTGCAATTGTACGCGGATAAATCGGTATTGAGGGATGTGCGCTACTTCGATTTGTGCTGGGACAATCAAATCGCTGTCGGCCAGCTACCAGAAAACGCAGAACCGCAAGTTCATAGCCACTAGCGGTTCAGGCGGCGCGGCAATGATCACTCTTAAAAACGTTGTCAAGCGCTATGGGCGCATTCATTACGGTCTGAAAGAAGTCAGCTTTCAAATTTATCCGGGCGAGTTCGTCTTTTTGACCGGTCCAAGCGGCGCGGGGAAAACCACGTTGCTGCGGCTTCTGTTCAGAGATGAAATAGCGACTTCAGGCGAGGTAAGGGTTGCCGGACATAAACTGAATAACATGACCCAAAAAGAAATACCTGTGCTTCGGCGCAAGCTGGGCGTGGTTTTTCAGGATTTCAAACTCATTCAGGATATGACCGTATTTGAGAATGTCGCGTTTGTCCTTAAAATTCTTGGTGTGAGCCATAAGGAACAAAGGCAGCGCTCTTGGAAAACGCTTAAAATGGTCGGTCTTCAGCACAAGCTCAGCAGTTATCCGCGCCAACTGTCAGGCGGCGAACAGCAACGCGTGGCAATAGCAAGGGCGTTGGTGAATGATCCTCTGGTTTTGCTGGCGGATGAACCCACAGGCAATCTGGACCCTGAACTCTCGCAGGAAATAATGTCCTTGTTTGAAAGGATCAATCGTCAGGGTACTACCGTTTTTATTGCCACGCACCACAGAAGCCTAATGAATCAGATGAGAAAACGCGTCATCGGTCTGGAGAGCGGCCAAATCGCTTTTGACGAGTCCGCACCGTCCGTTTCCGCAATACCTGGGGCTTCCCTAATACTTTAATGTAGTATGATATAAGTTGTACTGAACATCAAATAAGGAGTGTCTATGCCCCAGCTTCTCTCAGCCAGTGGTCATTTTGAATTACAACCAGCGCCTCCTGTTTCAGATGAAATCAGAGCGGCCAAGATGAAAAATCCAGGTTTTGGACGTTTTTTTACAGAAAACATGGTGGTGATTCCCTACAAAGAGGGCGAGGGCTGGGGTCGAGGCATACTCAAACCCTACAGCCCGATTCCCATTGATCCCGCCGGATCTGTGCTGCACTATGGGCAGGCTATTTTTGAGGGGTTTAAAGCCTATCTTCAACCTGACGGCAGTATTAAGGCTTTCAGACCCGAAGCCAATGCCAACAGGTTTAACGTGTCCGCAAAGCGGTTGGCAATGCCTATGCTTCCGGTCGAACTCTTTATTGAGGCATCTGAATTGTTGATCAATCAAGACCGTGTCTGGGTTCCAGCGACCATCGGCGAAAGCCTGTACATGCGCCCTTTCATGATAGCCACTGAAGCGGCTCTTGGCGTCAGACCCTCTAATGATTATTTGTTTGTTCTGATAGCGTCTCCGGCCGGAGCTTATTTCCCCCAGGGCGTTAAACCGGTAACCGTTTGGATTTCTGAGGATTATGTACGCGCCGCCCCAGGCGGCACCGGCTTCGCCAAGTGCGCGGGCAACTATGCCGCCAGTCTGGCTGCCCAGCAACAGGCTAAGAGTGAGGGCTGTGACCAAGTCGTTTGGATTGACGCCATACATCGTAAGTACATTGAAGAAATGGGCGGGATGAATATCTTTTTTGTCTATGAGGAAAACGGCAAAACTATAATCGTCACCCCCACGCTTACCGGTACGTTGCTGCCAGGAATAACACGCATGAGCCTCCTGGATGTTGCCAAAGAACTTGGATTTGGGGCGGAAGAACGCAAAATTTCCATTGAAGATTGGGAAACAGATCTGCGCGATGGCCGTATGACCGAGGCTTTCGCTTGCGGCACAGCGGCGGTCATAACGCCAATCGGAACAGTCAAATCCGCACGAGGCACATGGGTAATCAAGGATGGCAAAGCAGGCCCCGTTTCAGCAAAATTGCGCGAAACTTTGCTGAATATCCAGCATGGGCTTGTACCTGATACACATGGATGGCTGTACAAGATTGTTTGAGCCACATAGTTGATTTTTAAATTTTTTAAGCACAAGCTAGACAAAAGATTCATTTCATATTTTTTATGTATTAATCTATGAGTTTGAGGGATTCTCAAAATGAACTACCCCACACCGTCAAATACTTCAGAAAAGTCCTTAGCCCCTGGTGAGATGCTTGCCAAGAGCAAAAGAACTTCTCTAAGCGAATCCGCCGAGGCGGAAATACGCTCCCTGAGTCAACGCTATCCGGACAAACTGGCAGCTACGCTCCCCGCCCTTTACGCGGCCCAAAATGACCTGGGCTTTGTAAGCCTGGCTGCTATGCAGGAAGTGGCAAGGGTACTCGACATTCCTCAAGGGCATGTCTATGGGGTAGCTACCTTTTACACCATGTTCCGCAAGTCTCCTGTGGGGAGGTTTCACATTGAGGTATGCACAAACTTGTGCTGCGCTCTGAAAGGCGGCGCCAGAATTTTTGAGCGCTTGCGGGAGCGCTTGGGGGTTCAGCCCGGCCAGGTGAGTTCCGATGGAATGTGGAGCTTGGATGAGGTTGAATGTCTGGGAAGTTGCGGCACCGGGCCATGTATGCAGATTAATTATGATGTGTACGATGAAATGTTGGATGACGCCGGCTTGGACGCTGTGATAGAGGCGTGCAAAAATGGCCGGATTGCCGAGTGGGGCGTTAAATGACTAAGATTCGCACAAAACCAGACCGCCAACGCTATACCTTTGATGGTTTTGGCTCAGAGACATTTCCCAACTTTTTACTGAGGGGTGCCGGAGATTTGAATAACTGGCATCTTGGTGTCTATGTGGAAGCGCACGAAGGCTATCAAGCCTTACGCAAGGCTCTTCAAATGGACCCTCAGGATGTTGTTCAGGAAGTGCGATCGTCAGG
>JAITCJ010000055.1 GCA_031283145.1 Holophagales bacterium
TTTGGTATCAGATGAATCCTTGAAAACCTTACATAATGCAGCCATACTTCATTTCGTATGAAATTGCTAAACCGCTTGGGGACTAACTCGTAACCTGGATGTTAGGAGCCGTGGTTCCAATTCTTTTCTGAAAGGCAATGCTGATGTTTATAAGCGCAAAAGCCATTCTGTTTAAACTGCTGCTCTCTTTATTTTTCGTCGCGGCATCCAGTCCCGAATGGGAAGCGCTTGAGAAGTCAGGCAGGTGGAAAGTTTTAAGAGTTCAAGTGAATAATAAACTGGCGGCAAACCCCAGGGACGGCGAAACTCTTGTTTGGCGCTCCAAAGTTCTGATGGCTTTTGGCCATACGGAAGATTCATACAAGGCCGCTAAAGAGGCTGCTCAGTTGGCGCCGCAATCGGCTGACGCCTGGGCACAATACGCGGGTATGGCGGGCATAATGGCGGGCAGGGCGAATGTGCTTAAAAAGATGTCTTACGCCTCGGAATGCCGCAATGCCGGCGTAAGAGCGCTTGAATTGAATCCAAAGAACCGATTGGCGTTGGAAGTAATGACGAGTTATTACCAGCAGGCTCCAGGAGTCGTTGGCGGCGATAAAAAGAAAGCGGAAGATTGCAGGTTCCTTTTAGAATCTGTTGATCCGGAGGTTAAAACCAGAAGAATGCTCCGCGAGGCATTTGAAACTAAAGACAGAGTCCGTATAGAAGCCGCGCTTAAACAGGCCATGCAAAAACATCCCAAAGCAGCGTGGCCGTTCAGGGAAGCCGCCCAGTTCGCAATGACCAAATCTGAGATGCGGCCGCAAGACGCCCAGTCGTACTCGAAAAGCGCGTTGGAAAACGATCCTTTCAACGCGCGGGCTTACGGCTATTTGGCTCAAGCGTACGCGGCGGAGGCAAAATGGGGAGAATTTGACGCCGCATTGTCGGGAGCCGAGAAAGCAATGCCGGACAATCCGTACCCGCACTACATGGCGGCAGTTTGGCTTATATCGGCGTCCAAGGAGCCGAAGCGGGCCGAAACATTACTGCGGCGTTACCTGCGACATGAACCTGAGGCCGGGGCCCCAAACTGGGCCTACGCCAGATGGCGGCTGGGGTTGGCGCTTGAGCAGCAGGGCGACAAGGGCGGAGCCTTAAAAGAGTTAAAAGAGGCGTCTAAGCTAATGCCAAAAGATGAATATATTGCCGCGGACTTAAAGCGTCTGGGAGGCTGATTTATAGTAAACAAATCTGTAAAACAGGCCGCGTCTGTTTTATACCAGCTCCCATTGCCAATGCTACAAATGGTCGTGCGAATGCGGCTGTTTGTGGCATGTTGCGTTACCGCTTTTGCACAACAGCAATGTGATTTGGTATTACAGGTTTGTTGATACCAACTTGCAATCAAACGGCATTACGCTTTGATTGCAGGTTGGTATGGCGGCGAGCAATCGCCGCCCGCAAGTTTTTGAAAAATCAGGGGTTCCCTGTTTTTCAAAAACTTTGGCGCTTTAGCGTTCAATGTCAATTGAACGCGACTTGGTATGAGAGCTCTTTGTAGCAATTTTCGCTTGTATAGTGAAACAATTTTAAAACGGTACGTTGCCATGTGCCTTTCGTCTGCGCTACCGTTCCGCTTTTAACGCGGTCAATCGTCGTAAAGTCACTGTCGTTGCCTCGCAACGCCAAATTCAACGACGATTTGCCCGCGTTCCTGTCGGCGGCTCACGTAACGAAAGTGCAACCTTGAAACGAAGTGCCTCCCACTTGGATAAATAGGATGATTTTAAAGTTGACTGGCTATAGTTCCCCTAATTTTTTACACACTTGGAAGTGTAATATCATATTTTAAGTGGGGCCGGTTGCAAAACTTCAGTTTTGCAATTTCAACGGAGTTGAAAGGTTGCGCCTGAATAGCGCCGGACGCGACGTTGGAGCGGACAAGCTAAATGCAGGACGCGGACAAAAACGGAGTTTTGCGATTACATCAGCGCTTTTTGCTTTGGAGCTAACTTATGACAGAACTAAAAAAAACGCCGCTCAACGCCATTCACAGGTCATTAGGAGCCAAGATGGTTGATTTTGGCGGGTGGGATATGCCTGTCCAGTATCCGACTGGCATTATTAATGAACATCAGGCCGTGCGGCGGAAAGTCGGAATTTTTGACGTCAGCCACATGGGTGAAATTCGCGTAAAAGGCAAGCAAGCCATGCCTTTTTTAAATTGGCTGACTCCAAATTTCTTGACAAAGCTCAGCGTAGGTCAGATTCACTATACGGGACTCTTGAATGAAAACGGTGCTTTTGTTGATGATTTACTGTTGCACAAAATCAGCGATGAAGACTTCCTGCTGGTCGTAAACGCATCCAACACAGAAAAAGATTTCGATTGGATCGTAAATCACGCCCGCGATTGGGACGTTCAAGTCACAAACGAATCTGACGCTACAGGTCAGGTCGCCTTGCAAGGGCCGAGATCGTTAAACGCGCTTCAACCTCTGGTTGACATTGACCTCAGTCAGATCAAGTACTATTGGTTTGCCCCCGGCGTATTCAAAGGTCTGCCCGTAATGATCGCCCGTACTGGATACACAGGCGAGGATGGCTTTGAAGTCTATTGCGCCGTCGATAAGACAGAATGGGTTTGGAACAAAATAATGGAGAGCGGCGGAGCGCATGAATTGACCCCAACCGGGCTTGGATGTCGCAACACACTGCGCCTGGAAGCAAAAATGTCGCTCTACGGACATGAAATAAACGATGAAATCACAGCTCTTGAAGCCGACTTGAACTGGATAGTCAAACTTCAAAAAGGTGATTTCATAGGGCGCGAAGCCCTCCAAAAGCAAAAAGACAGCGGCTTGAAACGCATTCTGGTGGGTTTCAGGATGCTGGAAAAACGCGACATAGCCCGCGATCACATGTCCGTTGTTGAAGACGGCGGACAAATCGGTTTTGTCACCAGCGGCGCCCCCAGCGCCACGCTGGGGTTTAACCTGGGATTGGCCATAGTGCCAGCGCGCGTAAAAGAAATCGGCACACGTATATTCATAGAAATCCGAGGCAAAGCCTGCCCCGCCGAAGTAATTCCAACCCCGTTCTACAAGCGAAAATTGCCATAACACGCCTGACTATGCCCAAACGAAACGGTAGAGAAAATAGAAAAAACAGCCTTTGCCAGCTTCGCTGACAACTTCATCCGCAAAGATCCGGAGTACGCAAAACATCTAGCGAAACTGAGAGCCGAGAAACAGGCAAAAGAAAGAAGCGAAAAGGCAGCGCGAAAAGAAAAAGAAAAGAAAGAATTAGCATCGCAAGAGCCAGAGCCAGCAAAGCAAGGAAAGCCCAAACCGTGAACACCAAAAATTCTTTTTTTATACGCATTGGAACGATATAGCGTTTTTCGCTTTTATTGCTTGCTTAACGGTGGGCAGATTACTCTACAAGCAATAAGCGGCCGGGATTTACAAGTAATACCAATTTGCGTTCAAATCTGCCGTATCGCAGCGTTGCTTTTGAGGAACGGTGCTGCGAATCGCTGAATGTAAATGCAACATTGGACGCAATCTGGTATAAATCCCGGCATAGCGGTTCAACTACAAAAAGTTGAACCGCTATATAAAAGAAGCTTCCGCATGGTACACTCACAGATACTTCCCGACGCTAAGATCGACCGCTCGGCGGCTCGCTCGAAGCAAAAGGGTCATAGTGTTATCCGGCAAAATCAAGCGTCTTGACGGCTTAAACGCAAAAACGGTGTATTCAAAATGAAGGAACTAATTGACAAATTAGCGGAAAATAAAATCATTTCACGGGATGAGTTTAAGGTTCTTCTTCCATGTGATGAGGTGTACCTGCATGAAAAAGCGCGGGAAGTTCGCCACAAAATTTATGGTCATCAGATTTTTATGCGCGGACTGATAGAATTTACGAGTTATTGCAAAAATAACTGCTATTATTGCGGCCTGCGGCGTGATAACACAAACGCCGAACGATACCGCTTGTCGAAAGAGCAGATACTGGACTGCTGTTATAAAGGATATGATTTAGGATTCCGCACTTTTGTTTTGCAGGGTGGCGAGGATAATTATTACACCGACGATATTCTCGCGGAAATTGTCCGTGAAATCAAAACCACGTACCAGGACTGCGCTATAACTCTTTCTATTGGCGAGAAGTCTTATGATAGCTGCCGTCGTCTGTACGAAGCCGGAGCGGAGCGGTATCTGCTTCGCCATGAAACGGCCAATGATGCGCATTACAGTTCAATCCACCCGCCCGAAATGTCGCCCATAAACCGCAAAAAATGCCTGTACGACTTGAAAAAAATCGGGTATCAGGTGGGTTGCGGTTTCATGGTCGGCTCTCCCGGACAAAGTATTGACCATATTGTGGATGATTTGTTATTCATCAAAGAATTAGATCCGGCAATGGTGGGAATCGGACCGTTTATCCCGCACTCGTCCACGCCTTATGCCCGCGAAAAGCCCGGTGATTTGCGCCTTGTGTTGAATACTCTGGCTATCTTGCGTTTAATGAAGCCAAATCTTTTACTTCCCGCAACCACGGCGCTTGGCACACTTGACAGAAATGGACGCGAGTCAGGAGTTTTAGCCGGAGCGAATGTTGTTATGCCAAACCTTTCCCCCGCCCAAGTTCGTAAAAAATATCTTCTGTACGATAACAAAATCTGCACAGGAGATCAAGCCGCCGAGTGCGTTGCCTGCATAGGAAAACGCATGGAAAGAATCGGAAACAAAATAGTTGTTTCAAGGGGTGATTGCGTTGCCATATAGCGTTTTTCGTTTGCATCGCGGTTCGATTTTTTGTAGTTGAACTGCTATGTCAGGATTTGTTTGCAGAATGAGCCTGACGATACCGAAGCACTTACATGCGAGAGGTGAATTGTCGTGTGATTGACGTGGCGGTCTTGGTATCCATTTGCAAAGCAAATGGATACCAAGAGTTCATGACCGCGTATTATAGTGAAACAACTTTAAAATGGTACGTTGCCCTGTGCCTTTCGTCTGCGCTACCGTTCCGCTCACAGCCTGTCGGCGGCTCATACCAAATCACATTGCTGTTGTGCAAAAGCGGTAGCGCAAAATGCCGCAAACAGCCGCATTCGCACAACCATTTATAGCATTGGCAATGGGAACTGGTATCACGTAACGAAGGCGCAGCCTTGAAACTAAGTGCTTCCCGGTTGGACTAGTGGGATACTTAAAAGTTGATTGGCTATATTTGCTTGTAGGCGGACACTACCCGCCGTTGTGCAAGCAATAAAAGCGAAAATGCTATAACGCTTGAATGCGACCTGCTATATAATGACCGCCGGACTTCATCCCCGTCAACCTCACATCATGGCTCCGCGTTTGGGCTATCTGATTAAAGGGCGAATATTCAATTTCCAATCCGCTCCAAGCCGAAATCAAAATTGAACTCAGACAATTCCCGCAGATCAAACAGCCTACCGGTTTAGGCGTCTATCAAATTTTAGAGACACCGGAAGCGGTTCTGAGCCTTGAGGATTAATGAAATGAACACAGTCGAAATTCTGTCCCTGGCGCATATCCGTTTTTTGTCCCAAATGCCGCGATTATCAAGAGCGCCAGGAACAGAAGCGCCGCCGGACGATCTCACTTTTGAGGGACTTGTCGGCCTGATAATGTCTTACAACGAAATCCTGAGAAGCAAAGGCGAGGGCGCGAATCTGGCCGAAATCGGCCTGGAGACGCTACCGTTCTTGCTGGCGCAGTCATCGCTTACTCCATATATTCTGATTGCCGCCACAACTGACGCCGTAAGTTTGGCCAAATACCTCAAAACACCGCACTCTTCGGAAACCCAAAACGCGATAGCCGAAGCTACTGATACCGCCATGTCAATGAGTGTTCCTGAGTTATTGGAGTTAGTCTTAAATTTTTTCGCCAAGTTTGCGCCGTGGTCTATGAGCATCCGAGATTATTTAAGCAGGAGCGGAGCAAGCCTCGCGGAGCCGGTCACAAACTGACCTGGCGGGACAGAGCCGACCATTTCAGGCTGACCATGTTCGAGGCCGGTATCTCATGGGATCAAACACTCATTATGCCTTTGATGGATTCACTTGCGATACTTGAGACATATTTGGACAGAAAGGCAATAGAACAGTACAAACAGAGTGAGCTTGTCTGGGCGTCATTGGCTCCCCACACAAAAGACAAGCTCAGTCCTCCCAAACAGCCGGAATTATTAGGTTAGGGGCATTATGAAAATCGAATTAGGCGGAGGCAGGAGCGGGAACCGCCTTGTCACCATGTCCATTGAAAGCACAGGCGATCAACTCTTTGATCTCTCCAAAGGAACCAGAAGCAAGGGCGAAATAGTTCCCTTGCTTCACCGTGTCGCAGCCAACACAGCTAATCTCTGCGCAAGAATGGCGCAGGAAGCAGTTGTTAATAGGATGGGTGAGATATTCAATATTCGCTATCGCTCAAGTTCCAGCCGTTTTCCGTCCTTTATCCAACAGCAGGTAAAGATTGCCAAATTTGCCAAAACGAGTGATTTTCCGAACATATCAGCGATACTTGAGATACAGCCACAAGCCAAGTCCAGCAGGTCAGACAATCCATTGATATTGGACACGCTGGAATTGGGGACAATGCGCAATCCATTTGTAGGCAAGCGCTTGGCCATACCAGTTAGCGAAGGAACCCGCGAGGGCGGTGTTTTTAAGGGAAAGGTAAAGCCACAATACAAGTGGAAAAATCTGGGATTAGGCAAAGGCAGAAACCCGGCGCGCGCGCCTGTAGCTGGAAGCGAAATGCGTGAGAGGCGCGGGAAACACGGGAAACGTTTTGTCTCATCACACGCGAGTTTATTTCAGGAACAAGAGAACAGGGTGTATGGGAAGAGCGGAATATATTTAGTTCACGCGCTTGATGATCCCAATA
>JAITCJ010000062.1 GCA_031283145.1 Holophagales bacterium
TTTCAATAATGGTTTCAGTAGCGGTCATAACAGCCTTTACAAGCTCGTATTTGTTTAAGCATTCAGGCGCTATGGCCGTTGCGATTGAACAGCGTTTTCCTGAGGGTCTGCGGGCAAGCCTGGCTCTTTATCAGGTTTGGCTTAAGTCTTTGCGCATCAGGGGAATCCATAAAGACGAGAGCGGTTCTTTAACGAAACCGATATTTTTTATGCTTTTAGATTGTTTGGCAATGGTTGGCATATTTATTGTTTATAGAATAGTGGCTGAGAGCAGTACAAACTGGTTTGGCGCCGACCCCTGGAGCCAGATTCTGGTTCGCACTTCCCTGGCTATTCTGCTGGGTCTCAGCACAGCGCTTTTTATTTTAGGCATATTGAAACAGAGCAACGTTTTAGCCCGCCGTTTGGCTGTTCTGGCTCCAAACCCTGAAGCGATGGGATCCGGCCGCGGAGGCCGCCACCTTTTGGCGGGCGGAATAAAAATAGCCATTTTAGTGATAGTGGGATTGCCAATGGTTATTTTAATGCAGGCGTTTATTCCAACATGGTCGCTGTTTTTTGTGGCTTTGACTGTGTTTGTTCTCGTCATGTCAACACAGATTTACAGGATACGCAAGCTGTCAAGAGATATTCCGCTTGGTACAGAATGGCTGTTGTCCAGGCTCTTTGAATCCACGCAGTGGAGAGAAGAATCAAACATAGCCATGGATCGCACGGGGACATTCCGCGTTTTACGGATTGGCCATGAATGCCCCAGTCTGGGGCAGCGATTGTCCCAACTGGACCTTGCCGGACGCGCCGGCGTTACAGTTGTCGCGCTGCTCAGACAAGGACAGAGCGCGCTGCCATTACATCCATCGCCGGAAATTCAAAATGGAGATCGCATTGTATTAGCCGGCCCGGAACACGCGCTGCATGACGCTGAGACAATATTGAAAGGCCACTTTGACCAAAACTCAAACACAGAACCGAATTTTACAGAGGCGCGTTAATGTCCTTATTTGCTTTTCCGGCAATTTACGGAGCCAATAAATGCCGATACGGGCAAATGGTCTATCCGGCGAGAGATGAGTACGTTGGCCGATCTTTGTCCCTGTATGGTGAATTCAGCGAGGGCGAAGCGGAAATTTTCAAGGCGATTGTCAATCCTGGTGATATCGTCATTGAAGTCGGGGCGAACATAGGCGCGCACACAGTGCTTTTAGCCCGCCTTGCCGGTCAGGCGGGGGCAGTTTTGGCCTTTGAGCCTCAGCCCGTGCTTTTTCAAACGCTTTGCGCCAATCTGACATTGAATAACATCGTCAACGTAAGGGCGGAAAGATTTGGATTGGGCAGCAGGACACAGGTGCTTCACATACCAATTTTGGACTATGGCGCAAAGTTTAATTTTGGCGGTCTCAGCCTGGACCTGTTTGACGAGGGGATAGCCATACCAATTAAAAGGCTGGACGCTTTTGGCATCCAGCAGTGCGCTTTTATAAAAATTGACGTTGAGGGCATGGAGCATCAGGTTATTGAGGGCGGCGCGAATACCATTTATAACTTAAGGCCGCTGATGTACGTTGAAAATGACCGCAAAGAAAAATCACCCGCTCTGATTCAATTATTACTGGCAATGGATTATTCACTCTGGTGGCATCTCACACCGTTTTACAGAGAGGACAACTTCGCGGGGAATCACAACAACGTGTTTGGTAACATGGTGTCCGCCAACATGCTTTGCGTCCCGAAAGAAAAGATTGACGATGGCAAAAAGGCACTGGCCGCGAGTATGATTCCCGTAAGCGGACCGGATGATTGGTAGCGTCCTCAGTGAATGTGCCGGATGGTCATACAACCGCGCTGTTGCGAGAAGCCCTGATAAATCACAAGAGCGGTAATTTTTCCGTGGCCTTGTTGCAGTACAGAATCATCCTGAGACGCGATGCCGGAAATCTGACGGCGTGGGAGAGCTTGTCCTGCCTGTTATTGACATTGGAAAGATTTGAAGACTGCGCGGATGCCTGCCAAAAGGCTCTGGCGATAGAGCCGGAAAGCCCCATAGCGAAATTTAACCTTGCGTCCGCGCTGAACAGATTGCTGGACGCAGGTATCAAGAAAGAAAACCCAAGCGAAATTATGAGCGCCGTCAATCAACTGATCGAACTGGAAGACAGCGATCCGGACGACGCCGCGTGGAAGCAAAGCCACTTCAGATTACTGCTTGGAGATTTTGAAGCTGGATGGCAGTTGTACGAATCGCGTCTCCGCCTTCCCGGATTCATCGGGAACAAAGAACTGCTGACCATTCCTCGGTGGGATGGCAAGCATTTTGAGGGGCGGACACTGCTTCTTCACTGGGAGCAGGGTTTTGGCGACACAATAATGATGTTGCGCTATTTAGAGCAGGTTAAATCCCTGGGCGGAAAGCTGCTGCTCTTTGTTCAAGAACCGCTTACTGATATTGCCGGTACTTGCTTAGGGCCGGATTACGTGTTCGGACATCCCGATGGATCGCCGGCTTTTAATATCCAGCTTCCGCTGTTGTCCCTTCCGCTGGTTTTAAATACGGGAATTGACACAATTCCGTCTCAAACTCCATATATAAGCGTTCCTGCGCGTGTGCCAAACAAGGCGCGAATATTTTCTGGTTTGACCAAAAGTCAGTATTCCAAAAAATACGGTCTCGTTTGGGCAGGCCGGCCAACCCACGAGCATGATTCAGAGCGGTCTGTCCCGCCTGATCTGCTGCGCCCCCTCGAAGCGGTTGAGGGGGTATCCTGGTTTTGCTTGCAACGGGAAGCGCCGGAGACAGTACCGTTCCCAGGCGCGGAGCCTCTGGGCGGCTTGTTGGAAACATTCGCGGACACAGCGTACGCGCTGAGCCAATTAGACATGGTTGTAACGGTTGATACGGCCATAGCTCATCTTGCCGGCGCGATGGGTATTCCGGTCATGCTTCTGGCAGCTTTCAGACCCGACTGGCGATGGCTTCTGGGACGCGGCGACAGCCCCTGGTACCCATCCATAAAAATTTACCGCCAGACCGAACCCGGCGATTGGCCAACAGTAATTCAGCGGGCAGCGGCGGATTTGCGCGGCCAGGGAACCTGAAAGCCTCACATGGATATGATTTTGACAAGCGGCATGACAGCGATGCTACAGATAACGCCTGAATAAAATGAGACAAGCGTGTATTCTTTGCCGCTGCAGCGTTGAACAAAGGGGAGCATTACGTCCATGCTCGTTGCCCCGCCTAAATAGACCGGCAGCAGGGGCGAGACCCTGGCCGCTAAGGGCGCGCACAGTATAGCCAGCAACTCACGGAACACGTTATGTATAAACGCCAGTACAGAGAGAAGTATCATACCGCGCTCGGCCAGCAGTACAGACGAAAGGCTGTACCAACCCATACCTGCGGTTAAAAGCGCGCCGTTGCGGGTACCAAGACCGGACAACAATCCGAACAGCAAACCCACCGCCAGACTCAACGCGATATTCAGGAAAGGCGCAAGCAACAAGCTGGGCGTTAAGCGTCGCGGTTCCAGGCGATGAAATTCAACGCCAAGGTCAAAACCAATGAAAAACAGCAGTACCCTCAACAGCCAGTCCGTGAATGTATCAATGGGAAATTCGGCCGCATGGCGCTCAGGCAGAAACCAGAAGAGCAGGAACCCGGCGGAAATAAAACCGACATTGACGGCAACGGACAGAATTTCCTTAACCCCTCTGCCGATTTGACCATTTGTCGGTCTTGTCACTTTTGGTGCAGGGCATGTATCCCCTCTCGCGTAATCTATCGCGGCGTTTCTTTTGCGCGTCCCCGCCGCCCAGAAAACCAGAAAAAAAACAGCCGTCATGGTCAGGCTGGAGCCGATGGCGGCGAAAAAAACACCCAGATCGCTCGCGAACAGCGCGCGGCGCAGCGCGAGTTTAGCCCCCATCGCCCCCAGCAGCGTCCAGAGCGAAACGCGCGTCAGTTGGCGGTTGATTGCCGTCAAGAGATTTATTTTACGCAGAGTCCAGCCCAGCATAGCGCCGACTATTAATACCGCTGACAAAAAAAAGATGCTCAACGCGTCAATCCCAATCGCAATGCCAGCGCGTGGGCAGCTTTAGCGCGATGGCTCAGCGTATTTTTGATTTCGGGTTCCATCTCGCCAAAGGTTTTGCCGCAACCATTTGGAATGAATATCGGATCGTACCCAAAGCCTGAGTTTCCACGCGCTTCGGTCGCCAGAGCGCCTTCCACGCGCCCCGAAACTATAAACTGCTCCCGCGTCGTACCAGTAAGGCCAATGTAGGCCAAGACACACACGAACCTTGCGGAACGCGGCTCCCCAGGGTTAATCATGTTAAGCAGGAGCGGATTCTTTTCAGTGTAGGAGAGATGTGAAGCAAACCTTGCGGACAGTACGCCCGGGCCGCCAAACAGAGCGTCAACACACAGGCCGGAATCATCGGCCATCACGCCGTCTATGATTTCA
>JAITCJ010000093.1 GCA_031283145.1 Holophagales bacterium
GTCATACCAACTTGCAATCAAACGGCATTACGTTTGATTGCAAGTTGGTATGGCGGCGAGCAATCGCCGCCCGCAAGTTTTTGAAAAATCAGGGTTTCCCTGTTTTTCAAAAACTTTGGTGTTTTAGCGTTCAATGTCAATTGAACGCGACTTGGTATGAAAACACAAAGTTGAATTGCTATTAATGATGCCGTCCGCTTGCAATGCAAATGGATACGCAAGACCGCCACGTCAATCACTTGGCAGTTATCCGCCATCTCCTCGCAAGTTGGTGTTTCGGAATCGTCAACATCATTCTGCAAGCAAATCTCGGCATAGTAGTTCAACTACGAAAAGTTGAACTGCTATAATTAGCCTAAAAAATGGGAACTGTTCTTCAGGTTGCCGACCACCCGCACATCCAGGAGGCTCCGCTTGCGAATTGGCATATACCCCGGTTCATTCGATCCAGTAACGCTTGGTCACTGGGATCTCATACTCAGAGCCGCGAACTTGGTTGACCACCTGATAGTCGCCGTTCTGCACAATCCCTCTAAGCAGCCGACTTTCAGTCTGGCTGAACGCATGGATTTTTTAAGCGAACTATCAGTGGATTACTCATCTGTCGAAGTGGCTGCGTTCAATGGTCTGCTCGTTGAATGCGCGAGGCAGAGGGGCGCTAAATTCATTATTCGCGGCGTACGGGCCTTTTCTGATTTTGAATACGAATTTCAGATGGCATTGACAAACCGCAAATTAGCCCCTGAACTTGAGACTGTGTTTCTTATGCCAAAAGAGGAGAACAGCGTCATTTCAAGCCGTATTGTGCGCGAAGTTGGCATGATGGGCGGTGATATTTCCGGTCTGGTGCCGGAAATATTAAAAGATCGGATAGCCGCCAGACTGCGTGATACTTAGAATTTATCCGTTTGGGAGATGTTAGGAGTTTTTATGGCGAGACCATTGAACGCGACTTGGTATCAGATCTATTTGCACTCCAGCCAACTTAAACCCTGTCTCACTTCGGCCTCAAGTTTGACTCCCAGGCGGCCCAAATCGTCGGCGCCTTCCATTGCCGTTTTCAAAATTTCAGCGGCGGCAACTGTTTCCTCCATAGGAGCTTCAAGCAGTAATTCGTCGTGAACCTGCAATAACAGGCGGGATTTCAGTTTGTGTTCCATCAGGCTCTTGTGGAGGCGAACCATGGCGCGGCGCATAATATCTGCGGCGGTTCCCTGTACAATGGTATTAACGGCTTCTCTTAATCCCTGATTCCGCAGTTGGGAGTTGGCGCTGAGCAATTCGGGAATCCTGCGTACGCGCCCCCATGCGGTGCGTACCATACCCTCTTTAATCGCCTGGGCTTTTGCGTCTTCTATCCACTTGGCGACGAATGGCATTCGCTCAAAGTAACTTTCCATGAAGCTCTTGGCTTCCTTATGTGTGATACCCAAAGCGGCTGAAAGGGCAAAGGCGCCTTGACCGTAAAGAAGCCCGAAGTTTACAGCCTTGGCTCGGCTCCTCTGCTCTTGGGTTATATCATCCATTGCTATGCCCATAACTTCGGAGGCTGTTCGCTTGTGTATGTCTTCGCCACGCTCAAAAGCGCTCAGAAGTACGGGGTCTTTTGCCAGCGCCGCGACCACGCGCAATTCGATCTGGCTGTAGTCCGCGTCTAACAAAATCCAGCCCGGCTCTGGAACAAACGCCTCGCGGATAGCTCTTCCCTCTTTGGTTCGTATGGGAATATTTTGTAAATTGGGATCGCTGGAGGCCAGACGCCCTGTGGCTACAGCGGCTTGATGCAGTTTTGTATGCACCCTCCCCGTGACTGGGTTTATTAGCTGGGGCAGGGCTTCAACGTAGGTGCCAAGCAGTTTTGACATTTGGCGATGGCGCAGCAGTACTCGCGCTATTTCACCGTCTTCGCGATTGGCTAATTCCTGCAACACGTATTCATCTGTGCTTGGCGCTTTAGTCTTGGCTGTGCGCTGGAGGATGGGAAGCCCCAGCGCTTCGTAGAGGATTCGCCCCAGTTGGGCCGGACTCGCGGGATTAAATGTTTCGCCCGCCAATTCAAAGATTCTGGCTTCGGCGGCTGCTTTTTCATCACCAAACTGTTTGGCTAGTTTGGCCAAAACATTGAGATCAACCCTGACGCCTGTTCTCTCTAAATCCGCCAGCACCATGACCAGCGGCAGGTCAACGTCATGATAGAGGCGCTTCAGGTTTTCATCTGTCAGACGCGGCGCTAATTTCTCTACCAGTTGCAGTGTCAAATCCGCGTCCTCCGCCGCGTACTGGACAGCCTGTTCAAAGTCGGCTTCGTCAAAGCGTAATTGGGCTTTGCCTTTGCCTACTACAGATTCAAAAGTAATTGGCTTTATGTCCAGATGTTTTGAAGACAAAATGTCCAGATTGTGTCTGTTGGCGCTCCCTAAAATGAAGCTGAGAACCATGCTGTCGTGTACGACTCCGTTGATAATAAAGCCGTGCCTGACAAGGACTTGAAGATCATGTTTGATGTTTTGGCCGTACTTGCCTATGCTCGGATCCGCAAAGAGCGGCGCGAGCGCGGCTCTTACGCCTGGCAGCGGCAAATTGCGCTTGTCTAAGTACGGGGTCAATTCCTCCCAGAATTTGTCAGGGTCGCCTTTGAGGTCTAATAGTGATTCGGGCAGACCTGCGCCGTCAAAAAGCCCCGGCAGCGCCCCTTCGCTGTCATCGGTGGGTGCCAGGTGGGCAAGTGGGATGTAAAGCCCCTTATTTGCGGTCCAAGACAGACTGAGGCCGACTAAGTGACCCCGATTGGCTTCTAAACATGTGGTTTCTGTGTCTAAGGCAAATTTACCGGCCTTACGGCATTCCGCAGCCGCCGATTCAACGTCGCGCGTGTTTTTGGCGTATGTGTAATGGCGCTCGACCTTTGGGGCTGTTTCTTCTGATGTAAATTCTTTTACGAGGCTTTCAAACTCAAGCCCTTTGAAAGCCGCGAGCGCGCTATGCGCGTCCAAACCGGAATAGACGAGGTCTTTGAGGTCAACCGGCAACGCGAGGTCTGTACGGATAGTTACAAGCGTGCGGGTTAGTTCAAGCCAGGTGGCCGCTTGCTCTAAACCTGCGCGCTGTTTGGGTTTGAGGATTTCTTTAGAGGCCAATAGGTTATCAAATTTTAAATGTGTTTCTAAAAGCTCTCTGGCGCCCTTTTCGCCTATTCCGGGCACACCTTTGACGTTGTCGCTGGAATCACCCACCAGCGTTAAAAAATCAACTATTTGCTCCGGCCAAACGCCATATTTTTCTTTTACGGCGGCGCGGTCAATCCATACTTCTCCAACACGGTTATTAAGCACTTTTATGTCGGCGTCGTCGTCAACCAGTTGAAGCAGGTCTTTATCGGGGCTGACGATGGCGACGGGAATTTTTTGAAATGCGGCTGCTTTAGCGAGTGTGCCTATGACGTCGTCCGCCTCAAAACCAGGTAATTCCACGATTGTAATGCCCAGAGACTGTATCAATTCTTTGACCATCGGAATCTGCGGTTTTAGGTCCTCCGGCATTTCCGCTCTGTTTGCTTTATATTCCGGATATATCTCGTGCCTGAATGTAGGCTCCGGCGTATCAAAGACACAAGCTATACGGCTTGGGCTGTGCTGCTTCAAAATTGCCAGCAACATTCTGGCAAATGTATAAGCCGCGCCGTTTTTTAACTTCATGTTGGCATAATAGGCGCGGAATATTAAGCTGAATGAATCTATTAAGTAAAGGCGTTTTTCGGTCACGGGAGTCTCAGATATACGCCTGATTTCAGCGCTGCCTGACAGACTGCTCGAAACGCCTGGATACTTCGCCCCAGTTGATGTTTTCGATGAAGATGTTGATGTAATGGGGACGCTTTATTCCGTAGTCAATCATGAAAGCGTGTTCCCAGCTATCAAGCGCAATCAATATGTCTTGATCAATGGGCAGGCCGATGTGGTGTTCGGTGATAAAGTAAGTGTGCAGCCTGCCATCCCGCCTGTTATGTGTCAGCAGCGCCCAGCCCGGGCCGCACAGCGCGGCTGCGCTGAGGTCGTTCATAACCTTTGCTTTCCCTCCCTGATCGTCCAGGGCGCGTTGCAGTTCGGGGGCGATTGATTTGTCGGGGCCAAGGTTTTCAAAGTACAACTCATGCAAAAATGAGCCATTGAACGCCAC
>JAITCJ010000051.1 GCA_031283145.1 Holophagales bacterium
CTGAGGTACGAATAGTCGTTGACCAGGATTATAGATAGCCAGTCAACTTTAAAATCATCTGTTTATCCAAGTGGGAGGCACTTCGTTTCAAGGCTGCGCTGTAGTGAAGCGAGCCGCCGACAGGAATGGAGGCAAATCGCCGTTGGCACTGGCGTTGCGAGGCAACGACAGTGACTTTACGGCGCTTGACTCCATTAAAAGTGGAACGGTAGCGCAGACGAAAACCACAGGGCAACGTACCGTTTTAAAGTTGTTTCACTTTAATGGCTATAAAATCCCTTGGCGTTCAAGACATCCAGCCTGTGGCACGCAATCTTGTAAGCCAGGTTTCTGGCGTGGCAGTCAATCGGCGGTATGTCTTCATAATTTGCGCTGAGAGCCGCGATAAAATTGTCAACGCTCGCGTTTTGGTGCAGTTGAATACGGGCTTCTGGGATCAGAGCGCAGGCCGCCCACTTGTTGGCTTGGTATTCATCTTTGCCCCAGAATGGTCTGCCTTTGGGACCTGAGTGCTGACAAAGGTGGCCCAGTTCATGCGCCAGCGCCCACATGGTGGCAAGTGATCCATGTTGAACAGGAATCAATATCAGCGGCGGAGCTTCGGCAAAATAAACGGCCGAGACTATCCTGTCAAAACAAATATCTGCCCCCAGCCCGGACCCAAAGTCAACCAAGTCGTCCAGAGTCGGGTATTTTTGCCCGTACCAGCCAGGATTCACTTGCGGTTACCTTAAATCCCTGAGCCGGATAATCCTTTCTTTCGCCTCCTTATAAGCGCGGTACAGCTCATCCTTTTCCGCTTCCGTCAACTGGTCGGCAGTTATATCGGAGAACATAGCCGAGGCTATAACACGATCCCGCTCCCTTATAGCAGCCCATTTTTCCTGATCCATCCCATATGGCGGCGCGCCGGGGTCATCCATAAACTCAGTGACAGACACGCCAAAAAGAGCCGACGCCCTCTGGGCCGTCTCAAAGGAACACCTGCGCCCTTTCTGATAAAGAATCTGGCGCAAGCCATGCAGTGACATGTTCAAATCTTCGGCCACTTCAGCTTGTTTTTTGCCTGTTTTAGCCTGGTATTTCTCCAGCGCTCTCTTAAAGTTTTCTCGTTGGGGCCAAGTGTCATGCATAAAAAACCGGTCGAAGAAATTTAGGCGGCGTAAAATAACACTGCAACGCAAGCCCGCGATATTGTAATAGGTTAGCTACTATATTCAAAATGAGAATACTTAAAATTTGATATGACCATATTCATAACGAATACAGTCAAGTGTCATTTTTGGCGGATAGGCTCAAGCTCAACTATATCAATGCCATGATTTTCCGCCAGTTTTTTCCCATAGTCATTGATTGCGGCGGCAGCGGTCTCATTCGTCATGTTTTTGATTTTATGGTAAAGCTCAATGCGGATAGCGTCCAGCCAGTTTTCAAATCCGCCCTTAATCATAAATCACCTCTCCGGGGGTACAGATAAACAGGTGTCCAAAGCCTTTCATACGGTGTACGACATCAGTTCCGGCTTTCACAGCCCATTTGTTAATTTGGCGGAAGCTCAGGCTGATGATACAGTCCATTCCATATATGACCGACATGGCAATATGAAGGGCATCTATACGGAATCTTGGCGAGATGATGCCCATTTCCACATAAGTGTCCGCCAGTTCAAGAGCCGTTTCATGAACCGCCAGCACTGTTATTTTGTACTTGGAGATCAAGTCCAGTATCTGCGTTTTAATAACTTCGGGCGCGTTTTCCAATTCGTTGAGCAGGGCGGTTGATGTGAATGCCTCAATTTTTCCGGAGGCAACTTCATCAAAGAAGAGTTTCGTCTCATTCGACTGTTCCCTGCTTTCCTCAAAATAGCGATTAAAAATTGTTGTTTCCAGATATGCTTTCATAGCAACACCATCTGCAATAAGATTACAATTTCATACGGATATGATCAACAGGGTACTTAGGCTGTGCATTATCATTGTATCAGGTCTGCGACCCTTATGGAGCTTAACATGCCCAACTTGCACGAACTGGCAAAACCCGCTTTCATCCCGGCTCTGGATACCAATTTTAAGCCGGCGGCGCTGGCAAACCGCGCTTTCCTGCGGTTAGCGAGGGAGTCCGGCTGCGCTGTTCCATTGGTGTTCGCGCTGGAGCGCGGCGGAGGAGCTATGACTCGTTATGAAACCGTCTGTTTGCCGGAATATCATCCACAGTCCGCTCTCAACCTTGAATACGCCGAGCGTCTGGTAAAGTTCCTGCTTTGGGCCAGAGGCGGCTGGCGCGTCATAGTTGGCGGCCCAAACGCTGTGGGCGAACATATAAGAGCCGTCTATTCCGGCACAGGCGCTCGCAAGTTTGATTTTGATTTCATGGGCGGCGTGTACGCAAAACCATTTACCGTTGAAGTAACTACTCCTGAAAATGTCCAACAGTCTGCCGAAAGTACCATGAGCCTTGGAGGACACCTGGACGGCTGCCGCATTGGGTTTGACCTCGGCGCCTCAGACCGCAAGGTCTCAGCGGTTATCAATGGCGAAGCCGTTTATACGGAAGAAGTCGTTTGGGATCCGCGCAACGCGGCAGACCCTCAATACCATTTTGATGAATTGATGACAGCGTTTAAGAGCGCCGCCAAACACATGCCGCGCGTTGACGCCATCGGAGGCTCGGCGGCGGGCGTCTATATAGACAACAGACCCCGCGTGGCAAGCCTGTACCGCGGTATTCCAAAAGAGTTGTTCGACACCAGGACCGTAAATCTGTTTTTTGACTTGCAAAAAGCGATGGGAGGCGTACCCTTTGAAGTAGTCAACGATGGCGAAGTGACAGCCCTCGCGGGTGCTATGAGTTTGAACGATAAACCAATATTGGGTCTTGCCTTTGGATCGTCTCAGGCCGCCGGATATGTCACGCCAAAGGGCGAGATAACCACATGGCTGAACGAGCTGGCCTTTGCCCCTGTGGACTATCACCCAAGCGCCGCCGCTTGCGAGTGGAGCGGCGATACAGGTGTGGGAGCGCTTTATTTCAGCCAGCAGGCTGTTTTTAAGCTGGCGCCAAAAGCTGGAATTGAGATTGATCCCGATTTAGGCTTGGCCGAAAAACTCAAGGTCGCGCAAAACGCCCTGGAAGAAGGCCATGCGGGAGCGCGGCAGATATGGGAGGCCATAGGTATTTATCTTGGCTACAGCCTGGCCCACTACGCCGATTTTTACGAGATGAAGCACGTTTTGATACTTGGCCGCGTCACATCAGGGATTGGCGGCGAAATTATTTTGACAAAGGCCGGAGAAGTGCTGGCGAAAGAATTTCCGGAATTGAAAAACATAAGCGTCACATTGCCTGATGAGCGCGCCCGCCGCGTCGGTCAGGCTGTCGCGGCGGCGAGTCTGCCGGCTATCATAGCGGATGGCGGCGGCGCTAAAAAATAAGGACGCGCCGTTTAGCGCCGCAACATTGCGCATTTATAGCAGTTTCACTTTTTGTTGTTATTCTTTCTATAGTTCACAGTTGCGCTTTCCATTCCGCTCCCCGCCTTTGGCGGCTCACTCCATTACCAGCGCAGCCTAGAAACGAAGTGCCTCCTCTTGGCAATCCCGTGTCGCTGTCTGGAGAACGCCCCGTGGACCGGTTGCGACAACCCAAAGTTGAATTGCTATATAGCAATTTTCGCTTTTATTGCTTGTTTAACGGCGGGCAAAGCCCGCCTACAAGCAATACGCGGCCGCGATTTGCAAACAACTCCCGACATAGCAGTTCAACTACGAAAAGTTGAACTGCTACAATGTTAAATGGAGGTATTTATGTTCAATCTTGAGTCTTCTGAAGTTTTTGTTCCCGACGGCGCGCCGCAGGAAAACGCGCTTGCCAGAACAACGCATCTTGCCATAGCCGCGCATCAGGACGACATTGAGATCATGGCCTATCATGGTGTAATATCCTGTTTTGGCCAACAGGACGCCTGGTTTGCGGGCGTAACAGTCACGAATGGCAGTGGCAGCCCCAGAGATGGCATTTATGCCGTCACCACCGACAGCGACATGCAGCGGATACGCCGCGCCGAACAGAAAAAGGCGGCTCAGGCGGGCGATTACGCAGCCCAAATATTTCTGAATTACGGTTCCACAGCGGTCAAAGACGGCAAAAACACGCAGGTGACAGAGGACTTGCTAAAGATACTGAAATCCGCTCGCCCAAAAGTTGTATATACACACAACTTTGCGGACAAGCATGATACGCATGTGGCTGTCGCCCTCCGAGCCATTGCCGCCATACGGCAGTTGCCTGCGGATCAGCGCCCTGAAAAAGTCATAGGCTGCGAAGTCTGGAGAGATCAAGACTGGCTTTGCGATACGGACAAAGTGGTCATGGACGTGTCCGGACACGAAAATCTCGCGGCCGCCCTGCTTGGAGTATTTGACAGCCAAATATGCGGCGGGAAGCGCTATGACCTGGCCGTTATGGGCAGAAGACGCGCCCACGCCACATTCTTCGCCAGCCACGGCGTTGACGACTCAGAAGCCTTGAGCTTCGGTTGTGACCTGACGCCCCTGATTAAAGACGACACACTGGAGCCGCTGACATTCATCA
>JAITCJ010000063.1 GCA_031283145.1 Holophagales bacterium
AACATTGCCAAAGCCAAGCTCCAGCTTGAAACGGCCGAAAAGCAGCACCATCAAGCTGTTAAGGCCGAAGCTCACGCCCGTAAGGAATTAAAGGCTTCGGCTCACAAGGTTCAATACACAGCGGCCATGCGCGAACTGGATGAGAAAGAGCGTCAGCTTGAAATTGCGCAGCGCGCCCTGGCGGAAACCAACGCAATTATCAAGTCCCTGGAGGCGGAAAACGAAAACCAGATTTCGTCTCGGAATGAATACCAGCGGCAGTTTGACGAATTGCATGAAATTTTCCTGGCGGAACACGAAAACCAGGTTACAGCCAAAGACCGTCTGACCAAACAGGTTGCTGAGCTGGAAGGCAACCTGGATGCGGCCGCGCTCAACAAATTCAACCGCCTCATACAAAACAGGGGGGGCAAAGCCGTTGTGCCTGTGGAGAACAACACATGCACCGGCTGTAATACAAAATTGCGCACGCCGCTCATTTACCAGATCAAGGCGGAAGGCTCTATGACATGTGAATATTGCCAGCGAATTTTATACTTACCTTAAATATGAGCGGTTTCAAAGAACGCCTTGAAAATATACGAGCAAGGATGAGTCTTGCGGCGGAGGCTTGCGGACGCGACCCAGATTCTGTTTCTCTTTTGGCGGTTTCAAAGTTCCATCCGGCGGAGGCGCTGCGGGATGCAATGGAATGCGGTATCACCCACTTCGCTGAAAATTATGTGCAAGAGGGTATGTCTAAATCCGCGCTGCTTCCGAACGCCACTTTTGCGTTAATAGGTCCGTTGCAGCGAAACAAGGCGAAACCCGCGCTGCTGTATTTCCGCGAACTGCTGACCGTGGATCGGCCTGAACTGGCCTTGAGATTGGTAAAGCTCGCTGAAGAACTGGATATTTGCCGTGAAATTTGGATTCAAGTTGACCTCTGGGGAGAGGTCAGCAAAATAGGGGGTTGTCAGCCCTCGGACGTTCAATCCGTACTGGACGCGTTTGGCGCTTCTTCCGCATTGCCTCTGAAAGGCTTTATGGCCATACCTCCTCCCGGAATGACTTCGGCTTTCAGCGAACTGGCCAACTTCCGCGAGAACTGGCGACAGCGGCTGGGAACGCAAATACAACTGTCAATGGGCATGAGCGATGATTTAGAGGAAGCCATCAAGGCGGGTTCGGATCAAGTCAGGGTGGGAACCGCTCTGTTTGGCGAGAGATATTGATATGATTGAATATCAGGTTTGTTCATTAATCCTGTTCTTTTTGAGGAGGTTTTATGTATGCGGGCAAGTTCATCACCGGCGCGATGCTGGCGGCCATACCAATACTATTTCAGCCTCTCGGCGCTCAGTCCTTTGAGGTGAAAACTCATACGCTGAAAAACGGGATGAAGATTTTGGTGCAGGAAGACCACGGCATCCCCAACGTGGCCTTTTACACCTTCTTCAAGATTGGCTCCCGCAACGAAAGACCGGGAACCACTGGCATATCTCACTTTTTTGAACACATGATGTTCAATGGCGCAAAGAAGTACGGTCCCGGCGAATTTGACCGCGTTATGGAGAGTTTTGGGGGGCACAACAACGCCTATACTTCAAATAACGTAACTGTGTACCAGGATTGGTTTCCTTCAGGAGAAGTTCATCTTGAAAAGATATTTGATATGGAAGCCGACCGCATCCGCGACCTGTCCTTTGACTCGGAAGTGATTGAATCAGAGCGCGGCGTCGTCGCCAATGAGCGGCGTATGAGCGTTGACAACAACAATGGCGGTATTTTGCGCGAGCAGTTGATGGCAACCGCTTACATCGCCCATACATACATGTGGCCTATTATTGGCTGGATGAGCGATATTCAGAACTGGAAGATGGAAGACCTGAAAAACCACTGGCGGATGGGTTACGCGCCAAATAACGCGACTGTGGTGGTAGTGGGCGATGTGACGGCCGGTGACGTAATCCGTCTGGCCGAAAAGTACTTTGAGACAATCCCGGCCCGCGACCTGCCTCCTCCCGTCACGACAGTAGAGCCGCCTCAGTTGGGCGAGCGCCGGACTGTAGTCCGCAAGCCAGCCCAGTTGCCCATATTGTTAGTGGCTTACCACATGCCGCAGGCAAACCATCCCGATTATTACGCCTTGACGCTTCTTGATAACATTCTCAGTTATGGCAGGAGTTCCAGACTGTACCAGCGCTTGGTGGATAGAGATCAATTAGCCCTCAGCGCCGGCAGCTATACCGGAATGGACATGGATCCCGGGTTATTCACGTTTAGTGTACAACCAAGAGTCGGCATTGACGTCACTGACTGCGAAAAAGCGCTCTATGATGAACTCTCAAAAATAGCGGCCGACTCAGTTACAGAAGCCGAACTCACCAAAGCGAAAAATCAAATGCTGGCGGATTTCTACCGAGACACTCAAACCATTAATGGCCGCGGCAATACGATTGGTCAGTATGAAGTATTTTTCGGGGACTATAAAAAGCTGTTCAAGGCAAATGAGGAAATGAATAAAGTGACAATCGCGGACATTCAACGTGTCGCGCGCGAGTACTTCGGCGAAAACAACCGCACTGTAGCCACGCTGATTCCAGAGGAGACCAAAAAATGACCAGCTCCATGAAGATAATCGCTAAAGCCTGTTGCATAGCGGTAATCAGCCAGTTTGCGGCTGCCGCGCCGGGCGTAAAACTTCCTCCGTACAAAAAGACTGTTCTCAAAAACGGCATGACGGTAGTGATGATGGAACAGCGCAAAGTGCCGCTGATCGACCTACAACTGACTTTAAGAACGGGAAGCACGGCTGACCCCATCGGCAAAGATGGCCTGATCGCCATGACGTCAGGTCTTTTGCTCAAAGGGACAAAAAATTTCAACGCGCTGCAAATCTCTGAAGCGCTGGATTCAGTGGGCGCCTATTTTGGCGCCGGCGCGGGTTTGGATTCCACCACATGTACAGCCGAGTTTATGGCAAAAGATATTTCCAGGGGACTGGATTTATTCGCCGAATTGATCACACAGCCTGTTTTCCCCGAAGACGAGTTTAAAAAACTTCAAGCACAGGCGCTTGATAGCATCCGCGCCTCAAGGGACAGCGCGAGCGGGGTCATTGGCCGCTATTTCAACGCTTTTCTCTATGGTTCCCACATCTACGGACGCGGAAGCGATGAAAAATCACTGGCTTCAATCACGCACGGCGATATTCTGGACTGCTACAAGTCAAACTACACACCGGCCAACGCAATTCTGGTTGTGGTGGGCGATTTCAAAACCGCCGAAATGGAAAAAATGATTTCAGCCCGTTTCGGCAACTGGAAATCATCCGCCAAACCGCCTGCAGTTGATTTACCACAGCCATCTCAACTCAAGGGCCAAAAGCTGTTATTGGTTGATAAACCCGACGCGACCCAGACATACTTTGTGGTTGGCAATATCGGCGTAGCAAGAAACAACCCTGACCGCGTAGCCATACAGGTTGTAAATACCGTGTTTGGCGGCAGCTTCACTTCAATGATCAACACCGCCCTGAGAATTAAATCCGGTCTGACCTACGGCGCAAACGCTTCCTTCATGATGAGTAAAGTTGCCGGCCCGTTCTTGATCAGCAGTTTTACAGCCAACGCGACAACGGAAAAAGCGATTGAACTTACGCTTGAAACGCTGAAAGAGCTGCACGAAAAGGGTCTGACACAAGAAAACCTGGATTCGGCCAAGGCGTACATCAAAGGGACATTCCCGCCCCAGACCTTTGAAACAAGTTCTCAGTTGGCAAGTCAACTCTCAGCCCTGCAATTACACGGCCTGCCGGATTCTGACGTGAATGATTTCTTCGCAAAGGTTGACGCCGTAACGCTTGCCGACGCAAATCGCGTCATCAAGACTTACTATCCTGAAACTGATCTCTGCTTTGTCCTTATTGGAAAAGCAGAGGAAATTCGCCCCTTTGCCGAGAAGTTTGCCAAAGACATCACATACAAGTCTATTTCAGGTCCGGGGTTTTAGAGATCTAGCCAACAGACCTGAAAAATAGAGCGCATTCTGTTTTTTAGGTCTGTCGGCTAAAAATAAAGCTCTTTGCGGTGGCGGCCACTATTTTCTCACGTTCTAGCGGCGTGAATGTGAACGTATCAAAATTGAAAGTCAGCTTGTTTTGGTAGAGCATGGCCGTCAGTTGGCCGGCAGCGGTCACAAGCCTTTCGTTTTCCTCTTCACTCTGGCCGTATTTGGTGCGGGTGTCGCGCGCCAGCGTGAGATGGTTTGTTCCCAGCGCTATAAGTAAGTCAATTATGGCCGCGTAGTCTTTAATATTGTCGTTGATACCTGGAAGGATTATGTATTTCAGCGTTATCTGGCCCGGGCGCGAGCTGCTGTTGCGATACTCCGCCAGGTTTTCAATTATTTTCCCGAAGTTGTCGGCACCCTTGACTTTATGCCAAGTATCCTTGGTACCAGCGTCAATGGAGAGGTTAATTGATGAGGCGGGGTTTGACGTCAGGTTTGCCCCTATCTTGCTGTCGAAAATGAAGCAATTCGTGTAAAACATCACCGTCCTGTTCTGTACAATTTCAAAAATCCTCTCCCTGTAGGGGTGAATCGCTATCTCGCCGCTTGATACCTGCCACCAGGCTTTGGGAGCTATCAGGCCGATTTCAATGGCATATTTCAACGCATCAAACATTTTTTCATAGCTTTCCGCTACACCCGAGTCTTTGAGGACATCGAAGTGGTCTTTAGGTACCTCGCAGTAGGAACACCTGCACTGGCAAGGCGCAGGATACATGGACAGGTTGACATAACCTATGAGGTAACTGTTCTTCCAATCGCCCGAAATGTAGTGGGCGCATTTAAAACATGCGCTTGTAAATGTACGCTCCTCGCTTGGCGACGCGCTCTCCAGAATGACACTGTCACGCATTTGCCTGAAAGCGTCTATCGTCTCCTTGCCAGTTCCGTAGAGCTCAACTGCCGGTATGTCAGGCAGACCCTCGCAACATAGCGAGACACACCTGCGTTCACCATCTATTCGCCCGTTGAAAGTCAGAGCGAAATTGCTAATGTACGGGCAATTTTTGCGCATGGTCAATTATAGCAATTCGACTAAAATTGTGGTGGCAATTTTGATATAGAACCTCTATAGAATTAAAATGAGTTCGTACTGTGCGGATATGCGATACGCAAGGTGGCTTGATCATGTACTTCCCTGGGCTTCTTGGGGCGCTCTCGCCGCGAGCGGTGTTTTTTCCGCATGGGAGTTGCTCTTCATGGCATTGCCTCTGACTGCCGCCGCTATTGTGGAAGCGGCGCGGTTGCAACTGTCCCGCTGGAAGCGTCTGTTGGAGATAACATGCCTCCTTATTATCATCGCTTGTAAATTCACAAAATTGGGGTGGGTGGTAATCGTCATATTAACGCTGTTCACGCTGTGCGGCATTCGCCTTTCACTGCCCAGAGAACAAAAACAGCGCCGCCAAGTCCTTTTTATGGCCTTTTTGCTGTTCCTGCTCACTACGGCAGCCAACCAGTCTATTTCGTTTTTGCCCTGGACTTTGATTTGGATGGCAATCGCGGGACTGACGCTGCTTCAACTCAACTGGGAAAACGCCGCCCATTTCAGGGGGACAACAACCCCGCCGCCTCTGCGCTGCGCGGCGGTTTGGATTCCTGTGGCGGCATTAATCGGCGGCATATTGTTTCTGGCGCTCCCCAGGCCGCTCGTGAGATGGCGCCCCCTGCCCTTTGGCGTCAATGGATTTGGCGGCGCGACGCCTGGCCTCGCCGACAGCCTTTCTTTGGAAAATATTGGCTCAATACAGGGGAATAGCGATGTGGTCGCCCGAATACTGCCCCCGTCTGATATTTCACTTAGCGAACGCAAAAAAATGGAATCCAGGATGGCTTTGCTCACCGGCTTTCATATGGAATACGCGAAAGGTGGGCGCTGGGAACAGCTAACGCAAACTCCGGTGCGCTGGGACATAGCTTTTAGCAACACATGGGCGGAAGAAACAAACGCGATCGATTACTTTGTGTACCCAACGCCAACCGGACTGATCCCAATGCCGCAGGGCAGGATACAAATATTTCCGCCGGTAAATATGAGGATTGTTTCGGGACAGGGGGGGGTAATACGCTGGAGCTATCCATTAGCGCGTCCAACGCCATTCAAATTAAAACTCGGAACCGTGAAAGCTGAAACTATTACAGAGCGGCAAATACAAGCGCGGGAACTGAGTACACCGGACCCAGCCGCTGTTGAAGCGCTGTACTGGAGTTTGCGCGTGGCGCCCGGAGAGCCGAGCGCGACTGACCTCGCAAAACTTTTATCTCAGGATTTACAAACTTTTCAATACACGCTGGACAACCCGAGCGGCGGCGCAAAGGACCCGCTTGGCGATTTCCTGACCCGCACAAGAGCCGGACATTGTGAATATTTCGCGCACGCCTTGGCTTCAGCCCTGCGCTACAGAGGGATAGCGAGCCGTGTCGTCAATGGCTACCGGTTAGGCCCGTGGATACAGGCTGGAGGCTATTGGCTGGTGACGCAAAATGAAGCGCATAGCTGGGTTGAATACGTAAATCCGGATACAAACACATGGGTTTCCGCTGACCCTACCCCATCGGCGGCGGCCTTTTACAGGCATTGGCGCGTATCTGAAAAATTCTGGCATCTGATTGACTCTATGCGATTCCGCTGGGATCGCTACGTTGTGCGTTTTTCAGGCGCCGAGCAGCAAAGTGGATTTGCGTGGGTACAAACGCAAACCGCGAAGCTGAGGAAACAAAACTCCGGCGATATAGTCATACGCGCGGCTCTCGCTGTCCTCGCGGTATTACTTTTACTGATCGCGGCATGGAAGAAGCGAAATAAAATAAAATATCTTTTTAATGCCGATATTCCGCCAGGAATGATCACAGCCCTGCGCCCCCTCGTTAAATCAACGCGCGTTCAGCCTCTGCGCGGCGAAACTCTCCGCAACTGGATTGGGCGTCTACGCGTCCGGCGTCCTGACCGAGAAGCGCATTTGACGCTATTGGCCGACTTGATAGAAAGCAATATATATGGACACGCGGATGCGGATATTGTTAACCCGATAAAACAAGAAGCCGGGGAATGGCGCAAAACAACACAACTTATCAGGAATCAGGATATGTCTCGTGACAACTTGGTATAAGATGTATCATTATGAGGGAAAACCATGCTTTCAAACCGAAAATCGCGTATTTCAGCGCTTCTGTCGCTCCTTTTGCTCCCCTTGGCGCTGCTGGCCGGCTTGATAGCCTGTAAACCATCTAAACTGTCCAATTCAACTGTACCCAATGTGCCCAAGGCCGAGACGCCCATAGCCTTGTCGCCGGGTATCCTTGCTTTCATCAACGGTACCTGGGAAGGGACATTGGGCGACCCCCTGGGCTGGAGTATGAGGTTCGACTGTTTTGCTCAGGACGGCATCCAAAAGGTATTGCTATCCGTCATATCCAAGGATTTCCAAACATTCTATTTGCCAGTCAATTACAACATTGAGGGCGACGGCCTGCAACTGTGGTGGAACGACGAGAACAACCGCGGGACTGTCAAACTCCGGTTCGGTTGGGGCCGCCAAGTGGTGGCCACTGTTTCTCAACTGCAACGGGGGACGGCCTCCGGCACTTTCACCAAGACATCAGACACTCCAAAGGATGGCGCGGTATCCTATCACGGCGCCTGGGAAGGGACATTGGGCGACCCCTTGGGCTGGAGCGTCAGGTTTGACTGCTTCGCCCAAAGCGGCATCCAAAGGGTACTGGCGTCCATAACAAGCGATGAGTGGAATGCCCACTTTTTTCCCGTCAATCACGCGCTCGAAAGCGATGGCTTGCAATTATGGTGGAATGATGAGGCCAATCGCCAAAAAATCAAACTCCAATTCAATCAGAACGGGCAGTTGGTCGGCGAGTTGTTCAACCGGCAAGGGCAGCAAAAGGCGGCAGGCGTGTTTTCAAGGACGTCGGCAACGCCGACAGCCGGAGAGTTTCACGTAAAACCACAAGATAACTTTATCAGGCACTTGCGGAACTACAGTGGTTTTGACAGGAGCGACGCGGGACCGGTTGTATTTGAATACGACTACAGCCACCCCAAGCTGGCGGAATTGAAAGAAAAATACAACCTTACAAG
>JAITCJ010000166.1 GCA_031283145.1 Holophagales bacterium
ACCCTTTAAACTGGACAGCGCAAGGGTTGAATCAAGCTGCAATGGGTCCAGGGAGTCGTACTCAATCGCGTATCCATGTCTCAGAATTTCCGCGTTTCCAAATCCGCCCAACGACCGCACCATTTGAAGTTGAACATCTATGGGCATAGAAGTTGAGAGGCCGGATAAATACAATTCTTTGGTATCCAAAGAATCAGGCTCCACAAATATCTGATGGCGCTCTCTGTCTGGAAATTTGACGTACTTGTCTTCTATTGACGGACAGTATCTGGGACCTATGCCTTCTATGTGTCCGCCGTACATAGATGATCTATGCAGGTTTTCACGCACTATTCGCTCTGTTTCAGGCGTGGTAAAGGTAATATGGCAGAGAACTTGCGGCAGGACTATGCCGGGTCCAAAAAAACTGAACGGCTTTGGAGGAATGTCTCCTGGCTGAGGCCGCATTTTTTGATAATCAACAGTCCGTGAGTCAATCCTGGGGCTGGTACCTGTCTTTAGACGGCGCCATTCCAATCCCATGCTTCTGAGCTGATCGGCCAGGTGGGTTGACGCGGGTTCACCAGATCGTCCCGCTCCTATGCGATTACTGCCTATCAGAATTTGACCGTTCAAAAATGTTCCGGCAGTCAAAATCAGGGCGTCGCAGGCGATCTGAGAGCCGTCTAAAAGTTCCACGCCGCTGACGCGCTGTCCGCCGCTAAATAATATTGAGGCGGCAATGCCCTGCCGTAAATGGAGGTTGGGTATGGACTCCAGATAACGTCTGGCTTCCAGTCTGTACTTCACCCGATCTGCTTGAGCGCGTGGGCCGCGCACAGCAAAACCTCGGCTTTCATTCAATGTCCTGAAATGAATTCCGGCGGCGTCAATCAGACGTCCCATCAGGCCGCCAAGCGCGTCTATTTCACGCGCTATGTGGCCTTTACCAACGCCGCCTATTGAGGGGTTACAGCTCATTTGGCCGATTTGATCCAAGTTGATTGTGATCAGTGTAACTACAGCGCCCATTTTGGCCGCGATATGCGCCGCCTCAATACCAGCGTGACCGCCGCCTATTACAACAACGCGCATACATCTCTCCAAAAATAGTTTAATTCCCAAATGGACGCTGTAGCAATAAGGGTGCATGGGTCTTTAGGCCCATGCGCTATGAATGTTTGGCAGGGGTTTGCGTCCCCTGACAAACATCAGCCCCGCAATGACACCCCGCCTTTTAAGGGGGGCGCGTGGCTATCCCGGCCTAAAGGCCGGGGTCTCAAACCACAAAGGAGTAAGGATGAACTATCCAATAGGCTTTACTGTAATTTTGATTTAAAATTGGAATTATTAAATCTGGAACATCAAGTATGAAGAAGCGAAAACTGGACATCAAAGAACGCAAAGCAAGGCGCAGAAGGGCTGTGCAACGCTCAAAATTCGCGCTGCCCTCCGCTATCACATTGATTTCCGTACTATGCGGATTTTTAAGCATAGTTATGTCTATAAACATTGTCAGCGCGTCAGAGCGAAATTTATTTTCACAGGCCGCCTTACTACTGGTTCTGGCCGCTGTGCTTGATGGCCTGGATGGACGGGTGGCCAGGGCAACCAAAACGACTTCAAAGTTTGGTGTCCAACTTGATTCGCTCGCTGATGTACTCAGTTTTGGAATGGCGCCCGCAATACTGGCTTACAAATATGGATTTTTTGTCATTGGGCAGGAAAACCCGCGCGCTATGACCGTTGGCTGCGCGGCTTCTTTTTTCTTTTTAGCTTGCGGCGCGCTGAGACTCGCGCGTTTTAATATTCAAGTCGAGCGGACAGATCCACGCTTTTTTGTTGGAATGCCAATTCCGGTTGGAGCCATTTGTATAGCGTCCGTAATTCTAAAATGGCCTGTGTCAATTTCATCGGTGCCGATGGCCTATCTGTTTTCGGGAATGCTGTTTTTAGTTGGAATTTTTATGATTTCTACCTTGAGCTTCCCCAGTTTCAAGAAAAAGTTCCACCATCCAAAGGCAACGCTGTGGATTACGGTTTCATTTCTGGGCTTACTTTGTCTGCTGGTAATCCTAAAGTCTGCTTTCTTTCTATGGTTCTTTACCACATATACACTGATTTCACTGGCTATGAACCTGGGCTGGCTATTCGGATGGAACGGTATTCGCCCTCCCGCCTCACTGTACACACAAAGAGAAATTAGTGATGATGATGAAACCGAATTGCAGAAAAAGCTATAATGCCGGAAATCTCAGTCTGGAATCGCTACTAAAGACAGCAAACGTGTGGGGTCAGCAGACTCGGAAAGCAAAACATTATCAATCAATCTGGTTTTACCTATTTTTCCGGCAACACACAGACCCGCAAGGCGTTTGACCTCTCCTTCAATAGGATCCATTGTCAGGGCGTCAACCAGTTCACAGTATTGAAGCTCATCCAGATCGACCAGTAATTGTTTGGCTGTATTGACCAGTTCCGAAGCGGAACGCGCACCTTTTTGAAAAGCGTTTGCCGTTGCAAGCAAGGCCCGTGAAATACATAGCGCTCTAATACGATCTCTTATGGAAAGGTAAGAGTTCCTGGAACTCATGGCAAGGCCGTCAGACTCGCGGATAGTGGGAGCTACAACAAGCTCGACGGGCATGTTCAGGTCCCAGACCATTCGACGAACTATGGCCGCCTGCTGTAAATCTTTTTGGCCAAAAAACGCCAGGTCGGGCTGAACAATGTTGAGAAGTTTAGCCACGATAGTGGCAACACCGCGGAAATGCCCTGGCCTGTAACTACCGCATAGAATCTGACCCATCGGCCCTGGATCAATAAAAGTGCTGAAACCCGTTGTATAAAGCTCTGTTGCTTCGGGAATAAGCAACATCGTTACACCATGTTTCAGACACAGCGCCTGATCGTGATCCAGATCGTGCGGATAGCGCTCGAAGTCTTCGTCAGGCCCAAATTGTGTTGGATTCACAAATATTGAAGCGATTACTGAATCGCATCTTGCTCGGCAATGTTGAATCAGCGAGGCGTGTCCTTCGTGCAAATATCCCATTGTCGGGACAAAACCTACGCGGCTCCCTTGCTTTCTCAAGGTCTTCAAAAGAACACGCAGTTCTGGAATACTCCTAACAATACGCATTACTTAGAATGTTCCCTTTTGTTAATCGCGCTTTTTTAGTTTGGAAACAAGCTGGTCAGTTCTGAAGAACCTGGCAGCCAGTTTCTCAAATACCGCTTCCGAAAGTTTATACGATTCCTGCTCGCCTGGGAATATGCCATTTTTTACATCGCTCGACCATTGAGACATAGCTATAATCATTTCATTAAATCCATCCATATAATTTCTTACAAATTTTGGATGAGGTCCTGGATTGAGTCCCAAAATATCATGAAATACTAATACTTGTCCGGAACAATTTGGTCCCGCGCCAATGCCGATAGTAAAAATATTTAATGAGTCTGTGACAAGAGCCGCAAGCTCTTTTGGGACACACTCCAACAAAATGGAAAAGCAACCGGCTTTTTCAAGCTGTTCCGCTTCTTCCATCAAGCGGATTGCTTGAGCTTCCTCTTTGGCCTGGACTTTATAACCGCCTATTGAGTGCAGAGATTGAGGTGTAAGACCCAAGTGGCCCATAACAGGGATTCCGGCGTCAATTAAAGCGCGTACGACAGAAATTCTACTGACTCCGCCACCCTCAAGTTTCACAGCCTGCGCTCCGGCCCTGACTAAAATGCCGGCATTCCTCAGCGCGTCTTCAACACTCAAGTGATAACTGAGAAATGGCAAATCGGCCATCAGGTACGCATTGGGTCGCGCTCTGACGACTGCTTCCAAGTGATGGCGCATCATTGCTATCGTCACAGGCAATGTGTTCTCAAATCCAAGACAGGCATTGCCTACGCTGTCACCCACCAGAATAATGTCGGCGC
>JAITCJ010000171.1 GCA_031283145.1 Holophagales bacterium
TAAGTTGAGTTGCTATATAAACAACAATTTTTTACAATCAACCCAGCATTTACAGCTTACCACAGCAAAAACCGCCTGAGGAATCAGGCGGTTACTTGGTAGGGCTAACGGGATTTGAACCCGTGTTGCCGCCGTGAAAGGGCGGTGTCCTAACCCCTAGACGATAGCCCCAAGGTGTTTGTGGTGGGTCCAGCGCGACTCGAACGCGCGACCAACGGCTTAAAAGGCCGCTGCTCTACCGGCTGAGCTATGGACCCATGCCGATGCCGGCAAGGACATTTGAGAATGCCTTGTTTTTAAGATTAAGTCAAGGCATTTTTTTATAGCCGATCAATTCAAGTGTGAAGCAACTTGCCGCCCTCCCACCTTAAAGCATGGACGGGGTGCGATTCACCGATGAGTACAGGTGAGAGTTCGCTCAATTTTGCCGGACTGCCCGTTGTGCAAAATTGTACACGGCCCGATGGGCGCGGAACTTCGGTATCGGGCGTCTTTTCATTAAGCAGCCTGTCAACCTGGCGAGCGACAGCGGGGGATGGATCAATTATTTCGACGCCGGTTCCCACGATTGATTTGATGAGGGGGATGACAAAAGGATAGTGGGTACAGCCGAGAACTATTGAATCCGCGCCGGCTTCCAACATTGGATTTAAGGCTTCTTCCAGAATTGATCTGGTAGCCGTACCGTCCAAATCGCCTGCTTCAATGCTTTGCACCAACCCCGAACATGTGCTTGTCAGAACCTGTACATTGGCAGCGAAACGCTCCATCACAGAAGCGTAAAGCTTTCCCTGAAATGTAGCAGGAGTGGCCAACACTCCGACGGTGCCGGAGCTTGACAAGTTTGCGGCGGGCTTTACAGCCGGTTCCATGCCCACAAATGGAATTTGGGGGAAATCCTCACGCAGACTGTGCAGAGCGGCGGCAGAGGCAGCGTTGCATGCTGCTACTACCAAATCCGCTCCCTCTTTAAGCAAGTAATTTGTTATACCCGTCGCAAACTCCCTCACCTGTTCTAGGGGTCTGGAACCGTAAGGAACATGGGCTTGGTCCGCCACAAAGTGAATATTGACGTCCTGGCGCAGCGCTCTGATCGCTCTGAGCACTGAGAGTCCGCCAACGCCGGAATCAAATATGCCGACAGTAAAAGGCGAGCGCGGGGAGGACATATCGAAAATCACCAAGGACTTGCTCATCAAAGCGTTTCATACAAGAATACCCACTTGCTTCCGTCGGATATTTGAAATTGAAATTTATCATGTGTTCCAAACGTAAAGGTAGCTGACCGCTGGAATTTCTTTTAAGAACCTTTGAATGGTCTGTTCAATGGCTTAACTTAGGTTTAGCTCCCCCAATTTTTATAGTACTGGTAAGTATTTCTGCGGCATCACGAAATTCAGAGAGCAGCACAAGGTTAAAAATGGTTGAGACCATATTGTCGGTTTCGTTGTCGAGACGCATTAAAGAAAGCTCCGCTAAGAGCTTGTCGGCCATGCCCACATTCTCAGTATCCAGAGCTTTTTTAAGATTAAGGAAAATTGCGGCAGCGTTGTCCTCAACAATTTTTTTGTCTGCTCTTTCGCTTTTGTTAAACGGCAATGATTCTCTATAAACAGTCAGCGCGGTCTCAATGCGCTTAATCATATAAGAAAGCTGACCGCGAAATTCGTCAACGCGTTCACTTATAAACGCCATGTCGCCGCGTCTTCCGGCATCCTCCAATGCCCTTGCCTCCTCGGACAAGGCTGCCGCTCCTATACTGGCGGACGCGCTCTTTAGCGCGTGTACCTGTGTAATAAAGTTCTTAAGGTTGACCAGGGCATAAGGGGCATTCAAAAATTCAGTTCTCGCGTTCGCGTCGCGGCAGTAAAGTTCGATTACGTCCCTGTAAGCGGCATTTGTTCCGCCTGTCATGGCGATGCCTTTGATTACATCCAGTCCATCAATTTTAGCCAGACTATCTTCGGACGACTCGTCTTTCAACTCAGCATCGACGTCGCTCCGCATGTTGACAGACTTCCGCTTCTCGGCAGGAGCCCACTTTTCGATCAGCCTGTTCAGGTTCGCCATCTCCAGAGGTTTGGGTAAAAAGTCGTTGAAGCCGTTTTTCAGGAAAGATTCCTGTGCTTCAATAAAGACATTTGCCGTAAAAGCCGCGATGGGCAATTTCTCGAAACGTTCGCCAAGAGCGCGGATGGCGGCAACTGTCTCAAAACCATCCATATCAGGCATCATGTGATCCATCAGCACAAGATCGTAATTACGCTTCTCAACCAGTTCAATAGCTTCCTTCCCGGTCAGGCAGACGTCTGTCTTTATGCGATATGGCGCCAGGAATCCCTTAGCGACTTTCAGGTTCATCTCTATGTCGTCCACAACCAATACACGAAAATCAGGCACAATAAAGTTGACTTTCTCAGGTTTCGCTATGGCAGGAGTCTTGTTCTCAAAAATGCCAATAAAGGCGCTATCCGTATCTACTTGTTGCCGGATAGTGGCAGTGAAAAATGATCCTGTCCCATATTCGCTCTCCACTCTCACATCCCCTCCCATCGCGCGGCAGAGCATGCGGGTGATAGAGAGACCCAGTCCAGTACCCTCAATATTGCTGTTGTATCTGTCTTCAATTCTGGAAAAATCAGTAAACAGACGGTTAATATCCTTTGGTTTTATACCCATGCCGCTGTCGGATACCTCTAAAGTCAATTCAACGCTGTTCGCGCTCTCGCGCCGACAACGAGCCGTAAATTTTACAAAGCCCTTATGTGTGTATTTAACGGCGTTTGATAAGAGGTTGAGCAAAATCTCCCTCACTCGCGCCTCATCGCCATTCAGGATATCGGGTATGTCAGGGGCTATGTCAACAATGAAATTCAGGTCTTTAGCGTATTCAGATTTCATCTTCATACGCGTGAGCACGATTGCGTTGTTGAAAAGAGAATACACACTGTAGGGCGCAACAACGAAATGGCTTTTGCCGGACTCTACAGCGGAAAGATCCAAAATGCCGTTGATGATGGCAAGCAGATTGGCTCCGGCCTGTCTAATGTTGGCTATGTGTTCTAATCCATGAGGCTTCCCATAGTCTCTCACGGCCAAATCGGTTATGCCTATTATGGCGTTCATGGGTGTGCGGATCTCGTGACTCATGTGAGACAAGAAGCGGCTTTTAGCCGCGCTGGCATCCTTAGCCGCGTTGGCTTCACGTTGGTACTTGACGAATCCGAAAATACCAACGCCAAATACGATGGCGGACGATATCATCTCCGTAGCAAAAAGCAATCTCCTGTATTTATGCAGTTCTAGCATATATTTGTCATTGATATCAACACCACAGTAGTACGCGGTCTTGTTGCCGTCAACGTCGCGCACAGGGGTGTAAGCCGAGATAAGTCCATCCCAGCCGGGGGCGTAAACGCCCAGTTGGCTCACGTGTACTTTCCCTTCTATAACCGGCAGAAATTCCGGTAAGTTTTTCAGAAGCTCGGGTTCTTTGTCAATGCCCACCCTTGTTTTTTCATCGAAGTCATTATCAACGATGTACTGGAACATGTCGTTGTTCTCTACCCTAAGGTAGTAGGCATAAAAGACTCCGGTCTCATTGGCAAAGTCAACAAGTTTCTGGCGCAGAGCCTGGTAGCTCTCTTTTTTTACGTCCTCTCTGTCGCGGTACGCGCTGAGTTCCTCCGCCGTAACCATTGCTGCAAGCCGTTTGCTTGCCTCTGAGAGCTTGCCTCTGATGTTCTCCTGGCTTTCTGAAATAATGTTGGAAATCAAGCGGTTTGAAATGAGCGATACGGAGAGTACTGTTAAACTGGCAACGGCAAAGAGGTGCAACAGTAAAAACGACTGAAAAAATTTTTTAATTCTCTCCATGCGTCCCTCGCAGGGTTAAAGTTTCAAAATGAGGTGCGCGGATGTGGCGAATTGATCAGCTACTTGCTCGAATACATCAACAAGGACGGGATCAAAGTGCTTCCCTTTTTCTTTAAGGATTATCCGAAAGGCTTCTTCATGCGGGAAGGCTTTTTTGTAGGGTCGTTCAGAAATGAGCGCGTCGTACACATCGGCCATGGCCATGAGCCTTCCAAGCAACGGAATTGCATCGCCGGATAATCCGTTGGGATAGCCGCTGCCGTCCCATTTTTCATGGTGCGCCTCGACAAAAATTTTCGCGTATTTTAATAGGTCAGCGTCAGGTATTTCACTTTCCATGTGTTCAATAATTTTGACGCCAAATTCAACGTGTTTTTTAATTTTCTCAAATTCCTCCTTTGTAAGGCTGCCGGGTTTTTTCAGTATATTGTCCGAGATGACGATCTTGCCCAAGTCGTGAAGCTGGGATGATTCAAGCATCAAGCCGATGTCCCACGCCATCGCCTGATCTCGGTAAGGACCATCCTTCCGCAGTTTTTGCATCAACACACTTAAAACACGCTGTGTGCGCTCTATGTGCTTGCCTGTAACATCGTCTCGGTTTTCCACCAGGTTGGCCATGCTCCTGAAGATAGCGCTTTGCAGTTTAAGGATGTTGCCGGTCTTTTCTTCAACCATCTTCTGGAGATTTGCGTTGAGACGTTTTACTTCCATAACGCTGGATTTAAGCTCCTCCGCCTGATGTTCCAGCCGGAACTTCTGAGCTTCAACCATGAGATGCAATTCCACTCTCTTGTGCAGAAGCTGGGGCATGAAAGGTTTAGATATATAGTCAATGGCTCCCAGCAGGAGTCCTTCCAGTTCGCTTTCCGCATCCTCTTTAGCAGTCAGGAAAATAACGGGAATGCTGCTCGTGGCGGATTTGGACTTGAGAATTTTTAATGCTTCAAAGCCGTCCATTTCCGGCATGTCCATATCAAGCAAAATCAGATCGGGTTTATTGCGCTCAAGCAGGTCAAACATTTTTGCCGCGGACGGCATGGTGAACACGTTGTAAAACTGCGCAAGGGCATTTTTTGCGACCATCAAATTTGTGATGTTGTCATCCACGACCATCACTATCGCACGTTCACTATCCATAAGGTGTTTCTCAAAAAATCAGGCAAATCAAAGTGTATCAAATGAACCCGCAATAATTTTATATCATTTTTTTTACTTTTTATGCCCTTTGCGTCCTGGTTTCAATCCTTCCCCGACATCCAAAATCTTTCGGACCCTGGCCTTAGTTTTAACAGGCTCATCTCCTTTTTGCTTCTTCTGGAGAGAAAATCGTATTGGAGTGCCAATAAAATTGAACTCATCGCGCAGCCGGTTTTCTAGGTAACGAAGGTAACTGAAGTGAATATTGATTGTATTTGCTTTAATAACAAAGCTTGGGGGTCTGACGCCGACTTGCGTCATAAAAAACAATTTTGGAAGTTTGCCATCAACGGCATGGGGACTCATGGCCGCCACAGATTCACGCAGAAAGCGGTTCAATTCCCCTGTGGGAACCCTTAGCGAATGAGAATCCGCGACTTCATAGGCAAGGCCGAACAGCTTGGAAACCCTCTGGCCGGTGAGGGCTGAAACAAAAATAATCGGGGCGTGCCGGATAAAGCCCAGATCGCGCCTGATACGCTCTTCCATTTGTATGGCCGTATAGCCGTCTTTTTCAACGGTGTCCCACTTGTTTATCACAAGTATTACAGCCGCGCCCGCCTCCTGAGCGTACCCGGCTATGACGGCGTCCTGGTGCGTCACTCCCTCCGCGGCGTCTATCAATAAAAAACTGACATCGGCTCTGGCCATTGACTGTTTGGCTTTCAAAATGGACAGTATTTCCGCTCCTTCTGTGGTTTTACCCTTTCGCCTGATACCAGCCGTGTCTATCAGACGATAAATCACATCGTCGCGCTTAAATATTGTGTCAACGGCGTCTCTTGTGGTTCCGGCAATCTCGCTGACCAAACTACGCTCAAAGCCCAGTAGACAATTTGTAAGGCTCGACTTGCCCACATTGGGACGTCCAATTACAGCGAGCCTCAATTCATCAGACTTGTCATACTCCTCTATTTCTTCAGGCGCGCGGTGGAAAGGCAGCGCGTTTCTGACAGATTCCAGCAGGTCAGCCACGCCATCGCCGTGGGCGGAGCTGATCACATGTATTTCCTCAAAGCCAAGCTCATAAAAAGCCCCGTCTGGAGCGCCGCCTTTCATGCCATCCAGTTTGTTGACTACTAAAATGGCTGGTTTACCCAGACGCATAACTTTTTGGGCGATTTCAGCGTCGCCCGTTGTAAAACCTGACTGAGCGTCTGTCATCATCAGAATTACATGAGCCTCTTTCAGAGCGCTCTCAGCCATACGCGTAATGCCTTGCGTGATTATATCATCGCCCTCAAAATCAAGCCCCCCTGTGTCTATCAGGTCAAAAGCCTCAACCTGATCGCCCGAATCGTTCAAACAGACAACGCGCCCATAGGAGCGATCGCGCGTCATTCCAGGCAAATCATGAACTAACGCGGCCCGGCTGCGCGTAATTCTGTTAAACAGCGTGGATTTACCCACATTGGGACGTCCGCAGATGGCGACAAGTGGTAATTTCAAAGTTTTTTAACCGATATATAAAATTCAAACAACATGTCCGGCCGCCAGGGGCAGGGATAGCGCTCAAAGGCATTGGCTCCTTGATTCAATACATACCGTTCTGCCAAACCTATGTAAATCTGCTCATACATGCGCAAATCCACCGTTGACTTCCTGCTTCAATGAGGGCAGTTTCACTCTGGATTTACACCCAGAGCCTCCCTCTCCACAGGCTGACACCGTGGAACTCACGGCCATGTTTCTTAAATTTATCGCAGCGTTAATGTCTCGGTCATGTTGTTTGCCACAATCAGGACATTGCCATTTCCTTATTGACAGGGGCATGTCATTTTGTTTATGTCCACAGTTTGAACATGTCTTTGAACTGGCAAAAAACCTGTCCGCCACTATCACACTGCCGCCGCGCCATTCCGCTTTGTATTCCAACTGACGCCTAAACTCAAAGAAACTCATGTCAGCTATGGAACGGTATAATCTCCTGTTGCTCTGCATACCTCTTATGTTCAAATCCTCAATCCCGATTACTTCAAACTGGTCATTGCTTATTGAAAACCTGTCACGTACTCCTTTCTTTCTGAAAACCAGATATTTGGCTCTTTTGGCAAAGAAATTCTGAAATGCCTGGCCTAATTGTATAATCGCCAATTGGGGAGCGCACTTGGTGACTTCCAGCATCCAGGGGAATTGTTCTCTTTTAATGGCGTTCAGTTGTCTGCGTAATGCCATCCGATCCGGTTTTGGCAGACTGTTATCCGCGCTCCACGCTTCATACTGCTTTTGCCATTCCGCCAATGCCCAGTTGTACGCGAATCTGGCGCACCCTGCGGCCTTTGCGAAATACGTCCACTGCTTGTTGTTTGGGTCTAACGCTATTTTGTGGGCTATTAACACGCGTACTCCACAGTAACTTTTACGCTGTCCAATAGTTTTTTGTTCTTCCTTGACCGTGAGCCATACAATCTGGCGGAAAAAACAGTGATTATCTCCAATACGTCTTTTGCTAAATCCTCTTTAAACGTTGTGTCCTATTCCTAAATTAAGTGTAACTATTTAGTTCTGTTATGTCAAGGATATTTCGGATATTGTCTCAAAATCGGTAATTTACACATCTTTATCTTGATAGAATTGCACATATTTTGTACAAATAACTCTATGGCGTCGTGAATCTCCGTTTACCTCTTGACATACAACGCTTCTGCGTTGTATAGTAATAAAAGAAAATGGTTTAGGTGAGCCTGAATGGACTATATGACCACGCAAGAAGCCGCAAAGCTGTGGGGAATCAAGCCCCGACGAGTTCAGTATTTCTGCGAAAGCGGGAAAGTTACGGCGGAGCGGCTCGGTCATATATGGGTAATTCCAAAAGGAACGCCGAAGCCAATAGACGGCAGGACATTAGCGGGGCGCATAGCCTCCGTAGAACCGCGTGGAGGTAAGGAATAATGCGCCTTTCTGAAATCTTTAAGAATACCACTTACGGCGACGCGCTGTTCTCCGAAGCCGAAGTAACGGCTATCGAGAGCCGCATAGTCACTCGTGATATTAAGGGCGTGGATACGCCGTACACGACCTGCCTTGTCCGCAACAAGGAAATCAAATTAACCCCTGAAGAAGTGGTTAGACAGCTTTATGCGTACAGACTGCTCAACAGCTACGGCTATACCACTGACCGCGTTAAATTTGAGTATGAGGTGACGTTCGGGCGGGAGAAGAAGCGGGCAGACGTCGTTATCGTGGACAAAGATCGCCCCGATACCGCCTACATAATCATTGAGGTGAAGAAGCCAAAGCAAAAAGACGGTAAGGAGCAGCTTAAGTCATACACCAACGCGACGGGC
>JAITCJ010000189.1 GCA_031283145.1 Holophagales bacterium
GTACCAATAGAAGAGCGCAAAGTCTTGGCAGGCGTGGCCGTTGACGTAGTATTTGATTCAGTGAGCGTTGCCACTACTTATAAAGATCGCCTGAAAGAACAAGGCATCATTTTCTGCTCTCTGTCAGAAGCAATTAAAGAGCATCCCGATCTGATAAAAAAATACCTTGGCAGTGTTGTTCCATACACAGACAATTTTTACGCCGCGCTGAATTCCGCTGTATTTACCGACGGCTCATTTTGCTTCATCCCAAAAGGCGTAAAATGCCCGATGGACTTATCCACGTATTTCAGAATAAACAACAAGGAATCAGGCCAGTTTGAGCGAACCCTCATAGTCGCGGAAGAAAACGCGAGCGTCAATTATCTTGAAGGTTGCACAGCGCCTAAATTCGATACAAACCAGCTTCACGCGGCGGTTGTTGAACTCATTGCCCTTGATGACGCCAACATTAAATATTCAACGGTTCAAAACTGGTACGCGGGCGACAGCGATGGGAAAGGCGGCATTTTTAACTTTGTCACCAAACGCGGCCTCTGCAAAGGTTCTAAATCCAAAATCAGTTGGACGCAAGTTGAAACGGGCAGTTCAATCACATGGAAATACCCAAGCTGCGTACTCCTGGGAGAAAACAGTATTGGCGAGTTCTACAGCGTCGCCCTGACCAACCATAAACAGCAAGCGGATACAGGCACCAAAATGGTGCATATTGGGCGCGACACGAGATCAACTATCATTTCCAAGGGAATCAGCGCCGGTGCCAGCTCAAACAGTTACAGAGGGCTTGTCAGAGTAACGCCAGGCGCCGAGCGCGCCCGCAATTTCAGTCAATGCGATTCTATGCTGATTGGTCAAACATGCAGCGCAAATACATTTCCCTGTATAGAAGTTCAAAATCCATCCGCCAAAGTTGAGCACGAAGCTACGACAAGCAAAATAGGCGAGGAACAGTTGTTCTATTTCCAGCAGCGCGGGATTTCCATTGAAGACGCAATCTCCATGATAATCAACGGGTTTTGCAAAGAAGTATTCAGAGAACTGCCAATGGAATTTGCGGTTGAAGCAACAAAACTGCTTTCACTAAAACTCGAAGGCAGCGTTGGATAGTTGAAAAAACAGGAAAGAACCAATGCTAAAAATAAAAAATCTTGCTGCGCGAATCGGCGGTAACCAGGTATTAAAAGGAATTGACCTTGAAGTAAAACCTGGAGAAATCCACACCATCATGGGACCAAACGGGTCAGGAAAATCAACTCTTGGAAAAGTGCTGGCCGGGCATCCCGCTTACGAAGTCACTGCCGGAGAAGTGTATTTTAATGGCAAGAATCTGCTGGAACTGACTGCTGATGAACGAGCCAGGGCCGGCATTTTCCTTGGATTTCAAAACCCCATAGAAGTTCCTGGAGTCTCCAACAGCCAATTTCTGCGCCTTGCCTACAACAAAAACGCTGAAGCCAATGGGCAGGACGAGTTGGACCCGCTTGAGTTTGACGATTTTATTCAAGGGAAACTCAAACTTGTCAAAATGGACTCGGATTTTATGGATCGCGGCTTAAACGAAGGATTCTCCGGCGGGGAGCGGAAACGCAATGAGATTTTACAAATGAGCGTTCTCGAACCCAAACTGGCAATTCTAGATGAATTGGATTCAGGTTTGGATATTGACGCATTGAAAGTCTTAGGCGAAGCGGTGATGGCGCTGAAGCGTCCCGATAGGGCATTGCTTGTGATTACGCACTTCCCCAGAATCCTGGAAACAATTAAACCTGATTATATCCACGTCCTTTACAGCGGGAAATTTGTATTACATGGCGGCAGTGAATTAGCTCTTGAACTTGAAGCAAAAGGTTACGATTGGATTCAAGCGGAAAACCAATCAGGGAGGCGCTGATGACAGAAAGCGCCAAAGCCCTTTTCCCGCAATCAGCGATGTCCATCCCGCGCCCAACTGATTGGACGCGCCACAGAAAGCTCGCCGAAGAAAAAATCCATGTGTCGCCGCTGCCCACGACTGATCAGGAAGATTGGAAATATTTAGATTTAAGCCCTGTCTATTCCCAGGCATTTAATCAAATATGGAGCGATGCATCCCTTTCTCAAGCTCCTGTTGAGGACTTGGCGGCGGAAACCGCTGGCGGCCGTTTGCTTTTTACGAATGGCCGCTTTGATTCCGATTTGTCCGACATCAGCGCCTTACGCGGCGGTATTTATTTTTCACAACTGACAGAAACTGCGCCGCATGTAATCAAATACTTTGGAAATTTGGCAACTCCGGACTCATCTGATTTATTTGCCAACATAAACACAGCGCGCTTTGGGGACGGAGCCGCGATTTACGTCTCCAAAGGGCAATCACCCGAAATTCCATTGCATGTTGTTTTTAATTCAAACAACATCGGAACTGACGGGCAGTCAATTACATTTCCCCGCGTTCTTATAGTGCTGGAGCCTGACGCGCGAGCGCATCTGGTCGAGGAGTATTGTGGCAGTGGAAAATACCTGACAAATTCAGTTGTTGAGGTATTTTTGGGCGAAGGAGCCAGCCTGCGGCATGACCGGATTCAACGCGAAAGCCCCGCCGCTTTTCACTTTTGCACACTGCGCGCCAACATTGCCAAATCCGCGTCGTACACATCCACAACAATCTCCCTGGGCGCCGCCATATACAGGCATAACCCAAAAATTACATTTGCCGGCGAACACGCGGAACTGGAATTAAACGGACTGACCCTGATAAACGCCGAGCAAATAGCTGATACACACAGCCTGATTGATCACGCCGTATCGAACTGCGCCAGCAGACAATTACAAAAATACATCATAGGCGATTCCGCTCATGGCATATTCAACGGCCAAGTGATAGTACGCCCAGGGGCGCAACGGACAAACGCCGGCCAATCCAGCCGCGGCCTTTTGCTGACAGAAAGAGCCAGAATAGACACCAAACCCCAGCTTGAGATTTACGCTGATGATGTTAAATGCGGTCACGGAGCCACCATAGGCCAATTAGACGCTGATGAACTGTTTTATTTGCAAAGCCGCGGTTTAGATTTAAATTCAGCCAGGAACCTCCTTTTAGTTGGTTTCGCCGCTGACGTAATAAACCATTTGGCTCTGCCCTGCCTGCGCCACAGGTTGCTTCATCACGTTATTCACAAAGATCAATCTTTATATCCCAATTCTTGATCTTCATAGAGCCGTTTTTAGCCAGATTGAATTGCATTTTGAATACTCTGTCCCAAAGTTGCGGCTCGTGACCGACCTTACGCTTAATACATTCGGCTGTAGCCAGCGCCAAATATTCGGACAGTATTGGGCGGTATTCAGGGTGAGCGCATTTTTCAATGATGAGTTTAGCTCTGTCTTTTGGCGCAAGTCCGCGGCAATCGGCTAATCCCTGCTCTGTAACAACACAATCCAGGTCGTGTTCTGTATGGTCAATGTGCTGGCAATGCGGAACGATACATGTAATACCGGTAGGGTCTGCCTTGCTTGGGCGCGTTGACGGCGTGTGCATTATCTTTAAATAGCCATTGCGAAGGAAATCGCCGGAGCCGCCGATACCATTAATCATTCTTGTCCCGCCAACAAGTGTGGAATTAGCGTGACAATAAATATCTATTTCAACGGGTGTATTCATCGCGATAACGCCCAAGCGCCTGATTACCTCAGGATTATTCGCTACAGACAATGGCCGCAGTGTGATCTTGTCAAAATATTTATCAATATTAGCGAGAAAACGCGGGAAACCCTCATTTTCAGATAAAGACAGTGAGCATGAAGACGCCGCTTCCAGGCGGCCAGAATCAAACAAATCAAGCATCGTGTCTTGCAAAACTTCTGTATAAACACTCAGGTTATAAAAGGGACTCTTCGCTAATCCGCCGACTACAGCGTTTGCTATTGATCCCACTCCTGATTGAAGCGGCAAGAGATTTTTTGGCAAACGCCCCGCCTTTACTTCATGTTTAAAGAAATCAATTATATTATTCGCTATGGCCGCGCTTGATTCATCAATACCGGCAAACGCCCTGCCTTTGTCAGGATATTTTGATTCCACAATCGCGATAATCTTTGATGTGTCGCATGGCACATACGGAGTCCCAGCTCTGGAACTGACTTTTGTAATATTCAGTACCTCACGGTTCGGAGGGTTTTTATTTACCACGATATCGTGAATGCCTTCAAGTGAGGGCATGGATGTGTTTACTTCTAAAATTATACTATCCGATATCATCAATATTTCCGGAACAACCCCGACAGAAGCGCCGAGAATTAAGCCGCCATCTTCGGTGACAGCCCCAACTTCAATTAGGGCCAAATCAAGTTTTCCCGTTTTTGTGTCTTTGGTATAAAAGCCATAGCCTAAGTCCTGAGCAAACATGGACAGGTGTTTATCGCCCATCCTGATATGCCCGTCGTTAATGCCCAGCGCGACATTCTTACCCGTCTGGTATGGCCAGCGGCGGTCTATCATATCTAAAGAAGCCCATTTATCCTCGGTTTCCGCTCCAACAGAAGCGCCAATAAACAAATCAAAACGCATTTTTCCCTGCAAATTATTCTTTTCGACATAATCCGCCAGAGCGATGGGAATTGCTTTTGGGTATCCGGCGGGTGTAAACCCTGACCATCCCAAGCTCATTCCGTGCTTGAAGTATTTCAGAGCTTCTTCTGCCGAAATAACTTTATTCAACAAGGACTTACAACGAATCCGACCTTGAACGCTGCCATATTGCGACATCTTCGACTCCTATCAAAAACCGTTAAAAACCACAAAATTTTCCACGGGTTCCCTGTCAGTTTCAAGTTTGTTTTCCGGCGCGTCAGGGTCCGCGTAACCAAGCGCCATGCCGCAGACGATGATTTCGTGTTGGTCAATTCCCAGGCAAGTTCTTATTGTATCGGGGTAGTCGGCGAAAAACGCTTGCGGGCAAGTATCCAAACTGCGGGCGCGGGCGGCAATCATGACATTCTCCATGAACATGCCAATATCCATGAACATACCAATGCCAAAACGCCTGTCCATTGTAAAAATCAATCCAACCGGCGCGTCAAAAAACAGGAAGTTTCTGGCTGTTTGACGTTTCATGCCCTCAGTATCGTCTTTTGAAATACACAAAAGGCCATACAGATTTACACCAACGCCGCGACGCCTGGACAGCCAGGGTTCTTCCCAAACTTTCGGATAATAATCGTATTCCCTGCGTTCCTTTTCCCCGGAATCAAATTTTTTCAATATAGCCATTGACAGCGCGTTTTTGGCCTCGCCGGTCAAAGCGTACACCTTCCACGGCTGAACATTGGTGCCGGATGGCGCCATAGCGCCCAATTCCAATAACTTTGAGACTGTTTCTTTTGATAATTCTTT
>JAITCJ010000198.1 GCA_031283145.1 Holophagales bacterium
ATCCAAAAGGCCTGGCAGACTTCGCTCGTACTGGCCGTCAATCATAACGACACAGGCATCGTCAACAATCACGCCGACGTTGCCGCCGGGTCCAAATACGCAATAGATGTTGTCCCGCACTTTCTCAACACGGTGCTGGGGAACCGCCTGTTGAACAGCCTGCATGGAAATGAGCGCTGAGAGAATCAGTGAAAGCATGTAGAACTCCTAAAAGAGATTTGACGATTATACCAAATTGCGTTCTTCTGAAAGCAATTTGGTGTGAGACCGATTTCAGTGGAGAAACGGGAGATGATTTTGGGTGTGAGGGCGACAGGTTTGACGCACCAGGTGGTTTAACGCGGGGGCGGGAAAGGTTAGGGGCTGTTGGCGTTGAGACTAATCAGGCTTACGCGGGTTATCAGGCGTCCGTTGTTGGATATTGCCTGTGTAACACAGACTGGTCTGCTTTATGTACAACCACATTTTCATCTTGCGGGAATGGAAATATAACAGTTCAACTTTTCGTAGCTGAACTGTGCTGTATTGACCATAACCTGGTATTAGCATAAAATGTAATTTTGAAACTTTGAGAGGAGTAACATGTCCGACTTGATCAAGCACATCACAGATGCGGAATTTCAGGCGACTATAGCAAGCGGAATTACTGTGATTGACTTTTGGGCGACATGGTGCGGTCCTTGTAAGGCAATCGCCCCACTTTTGGAGGAGCTTGCCGAGGAATATGGCGACAAGGTAAAAATAGTGAAAATCAATATTGATGAAAACCAGGTTGTTGCGGGTCAGTTTGGCGTAATGTCTATTCCGACACTGATCCTGTTTAAAGACGGCCAAAAGGTAGCTCAAAAGGTCGGCGCCTCGGCTAAAGCGGCTTTAAAGACTTTTGTTGACCAAGCCCTCTGAGCCATTTGTATATATAATCAATCAACCTAAAAAACAAAGCGAAGCCTAAAACGTAGGTTTGCAATTAAATCAGGTTGATTGACTATAATTGACTACAGGATGGCGGCGTGAGAGGTGTGGATTACTTTCAACAGCAACTGGGCGACGCTATTGAGCGTGGTCACATAGCTGAAGCTGAAAGTACGCTTGCGTTACTCAGGGAAGAGTACAAGGCCAATCCAACGGCTTTCACGCCCGGCCTGATAGAAAGCCTCAGGCGATTTGGACAGCAAATACGCTTAAAACGAGCCATGAAAGACCTGTTCGGATACGACAGTTACAGACCAGGTCAGCAAGAGACCATTCAAGCAGTGCTTTCAGGCAGGGACGCGCTGGCCATAATGCCCACAGGCAGCGGAAAAAGTCTGCTCTATCAGTTGTCCGCTCACTTGCTTGGCGGCACAACCCTGGTTGTCAGTCCCCTAATCAGCCTTCAAAAAGACCAGGTTGACGCCCTCAATGAAGGAGGGCTGAAAGCGACATTTCTGAATTCCAGTCTGGATTTTGAAACCCGCCGCCAGCGCATAGGCGCGTTATATCGCGGTGAATTTGAATTGGTGTACGCCGCGCCTGAAGGATTGGAGCAGAGCCTTGGCTCTTTGATGGAAAATCTTGACCTCCGGCTTATAGCCGTTGACGAAGCTCATTGCATAAGCCATTGGGGCCATGATTTTCGCCCAAGTTACCGCAACCTCGCTCATTTAAAAGAGCGCCTGGGAAAAATACCTGTTCTCGGACTGACGGCAACCGCGACGCCCTATGTCGCCCACGATATTGTCGAACAACTTGGCATGTTCAACCCTTTTATATATCGCGGCTCCTCTTTTCGCCCAAATCTTCATATACATTCAATCAAAAAAGGCGGCGCTCTCAAAGTCAGGGACGCTATTTTGCGAATAGTAACGACTCGCCGGAACCAGAGCGGAATTATTTATTGCTTGAGTAAAAAAACTGTTGATTCCACTACAGAATTTTTGAAAAGCAATGACATTAGGGCGGAGTGCTACCATGCGGGGATGACTTCCGCTGACAGGGCGGCTGCTCAGGAAGCCTTTCGGCGGGATGATATTGATGTAATAGTGGCGACTATAGCTTTTGGCATGGGAATAGACAAGAGCAATGTCCGCTACATAATCCACCGCGATATGCCAAAGAGTATTGAGGGCTACAGCCAGGAAATTGGTCGTGCTGGACGCGATGGCGAACCGTCAGATTGTGTGCTGTTCTATTCCTGGGCGGATGTGCTTGCGTTAGAGCATTTCACTGACGGCTTGGAGGCGGCTTTGGCATCCGCACAAAAAGAACAAATCCGCAGGATGTACAGATTCGCTGATAGTCGGTCATGCCGCCATCAGGAGCTGGCTCGGCATTTCAGCGAGGAAATTCAACCTTGCGAATCAAGTTGCGACTTCTGTTCAGGCCGCGATGTACTATCTGAAACAGTCAAGACGGCGGCGCAACAGCAGCCGCGCACGGTTAAAAAGGGCCCTGTGCCGACAGTTGACAGCCGGCAGCCGAAAGAGACTGAAGATTTATTAAACAAACTCAAAGCTCTCCGCAAACGCATAGCCGATCAAAATGGAATCCCCGCGTATGTGGTATTTAACGACGTGACACTCAAAGCAATGGCGCGCTACAAACCGCAGACGGCAGAGCATATGTTGTCACTGCCCGGCGTGGGTCTGAAAAAACTGGAGAAATATGGACAGATGTTCTTAGACGTCCTGAAGGACTCCCCGTTTGATTGCAACTTAGTATCACTGTAAAATACATCTATTCTGGAGCGTTCATGGATATTCGGACACTTGTGGATACAGTCAGCAGTTGGGTATGGGGGGCTCCTCTTGTAATCCTGTGTTTGGGCGCGGGCGTATTTTTTTCAATTCGGACGCGATTTCTGCAACTGCGGCACATAAAAGCCATGGTCAAACAGTTGTGGAGGGGGAAAGCCTCCTCAAGAGGCATCAGCAGTTTTCAGGGTTTTGCCATGGCCCTGGGTGGGCGCGTCGGCACAGGGAATATAGCGGGCGTCGCAACCGCGATTGCCATGGGCGGGCCGGGAGCGTTGTTCTGGATGTGGGCTATAGCGTTTTTGGGGGCTGGTTCAGCATTTATTGAGTCAACTCTGGCTCAGGTGTGGAAAGAAAAACGGACGGGCGAATATCGGGGCGGTCCTTCTTACTACATAGAACATGGCCTGGGTATGAAGTGGTTTGCTGTCATATTTGCCGT
>JAITCJ010000201.1 GCA_031283145.1 Holophagales bacterium
CGGCCACCGCTTCGTTGAACAAACCCAGAGCCCGCAGGAAAGTCGCGCCAAGAAATTTACGTTTGCGGTCAATCCTTGCGTAGAGCAAACCCTTGGTATCAAGCTCGAATTCAATCCAAGACCCACGATAGGGTATGATCTGAGCGGAATAGAGGCTCTTGTCTGGAGTAATTGAGAAAAAAGCCCCCGGACTGCGGTGCAACTGGCTGACAATGACGCGCTCCGTGCCATTAATAACAAAGGTGCCGCGGTCGGTCATTGTTGGCAAATCGCCAAAATATACTTCCGATTCCTGGCTCTGCTTATATCTTCGGTTGCCCTTATCATCCTTGTCAAATTGGTTAAGGCGCACACGAATCTTGAGCGGCGCGGCCATGGTAGCACCCCGTTCCACGCATTCTTCAATGGTCATTTTCTGGTGCAGACCAACGGGTTCGTTGCATATTTCGCAGATAGTCGCCGCGTTTTTGTTGTGGGTCCCGCACTTGGGACAATCAACCGAAGGGTCTTTCGGGTGGTCTGTGACAATATTGTGTCCGCATTTTTTGCATGTGGTACGTAAGTGCTGCAAACCCTCATGCTTACCACACTTACAAGCCCAGTGTCCCACGGTATAGTCAACAAACTCCACCTCAAGCGTAGCGTCTGATCCATCTATGTTTTTCCCATTGTTCACAGGAAACATGCTGTCAAATACAGACTTTAGCCCTCGGCCTTCACGTTCCGTATGAAGAAGATTCATTTGCAGGAACTCATCGTAACTGCGTTTTTGAATGTCGATCAGATTTGGAATCGGAACCAGGGAGCGTATTTTCGAAAACGAAACACGCTGACGATAAATGTTCTGTTGAACACTCATGATTCACTCCTGGAATAACCCAAGTCCCATATAGGCTTGGTGTGTAAATTGTTTACTTGATGAGTCGATCTGATGGAAAAAACCATCGCCTGGCCGCACGAAATGCATTCGCCCGGTACGAATCTGGAAGCCGTTTTCACTAGCGCGAGAAGGTCTTGCAACCGAAGCCCTGTGTAAAAGAGAAGCAAAAACCCGAGTTTAAAATCGGGCACAAGGAATAATCATACCAGAAATACATCAATTTTTCAAAAAATCATTTCATTTGAAATTGAAATCAAAACCGCAAGGAGAAAACACAGCAGGATACCAAATAAAGCCGCAAAAACAGCTTGAGAATTGCAAAAACATGTTTTTATCTGCGTCCTTTATTTCGCCGTCCGCTCCAGTGTCGTGTACGGCGAGATGAGGGCGCAACCCATCAACTCCGTTAAAGTCGCAAAACCGGAGTTTTGCGACTGGCTCAACTTCATTTGGCAACTGCGCACGGTTTGACACTGTTCAAACCCAGGGTCAGAGATACTACTTGATTTCAATCTTGGCGCCGGCGGCTTCAAGTTTTTCTTTGAGTTTGGTGGCTTCGTCTTTGGCAACGCCCTCTTTAATAGTCTTTGGAGCGCCGTCAACCAAGTCTTTGGCTTCCTTTAAACCAAGGCCGGCGACCACTTCGCGGACGGCCTTAATAACGTTGAGCTTATTTGAACCGGCTTCAACAAGCACAACATCAAATTCGGTCTTTTCTTCCACCGCCGGAGCAGCCCCGGCGGCAGGCGCTCCCGCGACCGCGACAGCGGAGGCGGATACGCCAAATCGTTCTTCGAGAGCCTTGACTAAATTGGCAAGCTCAAGAACGGTCATGCTTTCAACTTCTTGTATCAATTTATCAGCGGTAAGAGCCATGGATACATCCTTCCAAAATTAATGTTTAGCGTTAGCGGATCAGGCGTTATGCGCCTGCTTCCTCTTTTTTCTGGCGAATCTGATCTAACGCGACCGCCAGTCCGGAAATCGGGTATTGCATGAGATACAGGAGCTTTCCGATGAGAGTTTCTCGACTGGGCAGCTCGGCTATTGCCTGAAAATCTTTCACTGAAATGGGTTGGCCGTCTAAAATGGCACCCTTGAAAGTAACAGTGGGGTTTTCTTTCAGGAAATTATATATTGTCTTTGCTAATCCTACCACATCGCCGTTGCTTGTGGCAACTGCGGTGGCGCCTTTGAAATGAACATCTAAAGGTTCAAAATCGGTTTCTTTAACAGCCAGGCGAAGCAGTGTGTTTTTTGAAACCCTGTATTGAGCCTTGTTTTCGCGCAACGTACGGCGCAGAACTGTATCTTTATCAACCTTTAAGCCCTTAAATTCAAGGACAACAGCAGATTTAGATGAGGCAAACGCACCTTTCAGTTCCTTAATTTCATTTTGCTTTTGAATCCGGTCCATAGCCGCCTCACTTTTCAAGAACACTCAGGGACACAGGCACGCTGGGTCCCATTGTCGAGGCCATGTGGATTGCTTTCACATACTTACCTTTGGCCGCCGACGGCTTGGCCTTTTGGACGGCGTCCATAAGGGCTTTGGCATTTTCGGCTAATTTGTCACCACCAAAGGAAAGTTTGCCTACCGGGGCGTGAATGATACCCGTCTTATCAACGCGGTATTCCACCTTTCCGGCTTTAATTTCCTTGATGGCTTGAGTGACATTGAAAGTTACTGTGCCTGTCTTTGGATTTGGCATTAAGCCGCGCGGGCCTAACACTTTTCCTAAGCGGCCAACGCCCTTCATCATGTCCGGGGTTGCCACAAGGGCATCAAAGTCAAGAAAACCGCCGGCAATGCGCTCAACCAGATCATCACCGCCAACGATTTCCGCACCAGCGGCTTCAGCCTCTTTGATCTTTTCGCCCGACGCAATAACCGCCACTTTCATCGTTTTGCCTGTTCCATGGGGCAAAACAATGGTGCCGCGAACCATTTGGTCGGCATGGCGAGGGTCAACGCCGAGTCGCATGTGAACTTCCACGGTTTCGTCAAACTTTGCAAAAGCAATGCTTGAGATAGCGGAAATTGCTTCCATCAACTCGTACGGACGATCTTCGATCTTGGAGGCGGCAGCCCGGTACTTTTTGCCAGGTTTTGCCATTATATCTCCTGTTCGTCAGATCTCCCGCGATAACGGCCGCGGTGGCCGGGAGCTTCACACGGCGCGAGGCTCCACAAAAAATCAATCAACAACATCAACGCCCATTGAGCGGGCTGTGCCTTCAATAGAGCGCATGGCCGTTTCAACGCTGGCCGCGTTTAAGTCCGGCATTTTTACTTTGGCTATTTCTTCAATCTGCTTCCTGGTGATGCGTCCCACTTTAGTTTTATTGGGAGTCGGGCTGCCTTTTTCCAACCCGATTTTCTTCTTGATCAAAACAGCCGCCGGCGGTGTTTTTAAGATGAAACTGAAACTCCTGTCAGCATAAACAGTAATCACAACTGGAAGTATCGTACCCTTTTCCACGGCGCCAACTGATTTGGCGTTGAACTGTTTTACAAACTCCATGATGTTCACGCCATGCTGACCAAGAGCCGGCCCTACCGGCGGCGCCGGAGTCGCTTCACCAGAAGGCAACTGCAACTTGATATAGCCTGTTATTTTTTTTGCCATATTGTTTTCCCTTTCCCCGCAACTGATTCCGGCACATTCCGGCAACTGCTGCCTTAAAGTGTGAGCGGAAGGTCAACCGATCACCTGGTTATTGAAACCCTATCGTTTCTCAACTTGAATAAAGTCTAATTCAACAGGGGTACTGCGGCCGAAAACCGTCACCATCACTTTGATGGTGCTGCGTTCTTCGTGAATTTCATCAACTTCCCCTTCAAAATTTGCGAAGGGACCATCTATTATACGAACTTTTTCGCCTCTTTCAAAGCTGAATTTTGGCTTGGGACGCTCCTGGGTCTCCTCGGTGTGATTCATGATCTGCAACACTTCTTCGTCTGTCAAAGGCGAGGGCCTCTTTTTATTAGCGCTCACAAAGCTGGTAACTTTGGGTGTGTTGCGAACCAAATGCCAATCGGTATCAGAAATTTCGTAATTTGAGCCTTTTTTTGTCACAGCTATTTGAATGAGCAAATAGCCCGGGAAAGACTTACGCTTTTTAAGAACGCGTTCTTTCCTGCCGGTCTTAGAGTCTGTCCTCATCTCCTCATAAGTTTCTTCAGGTATTTCAATACCGCCAAAATATTCGTTGCGACCCTCAATGGCTATGCGCTGGCGCAAGCTTTCTCTCACTTTGGCTTCATACCCTGAATATGTATGGATAATGAACCATGCCAATTTGTTTTCATCTGCTTCGCCAGCGGCAAAATCATAGCTGGGGATATCTTGAAGCTCCGTCATCGCGTCCCTCTCCTACGACTTTGGTACCAAAAAACGTGTAACCCAGCTAAAGAATACATCCGCTGCCCAAAGATACGTGCCGACAAATACTGAAACAATGACTACGGCATAGGTGGCACTCAGTACCTTGTTCTTGGTTGGCCAATCAACTCTGTTCAGTTCAGCTATCAGGTCTTTGACTTGTCGTTTAATCGTAGAAATCAATGGGAACCCTCCTTCAGGAGGCCGTGCTTAAATTTGTGTGATTCGGCAGGAGCATGGTTAAGAAATAAGGTGGCAGGGGAGACAGGCTTCGAACCCGCGACCTGCGGATTTGGAATCCGCTGCTCTACCAACTGAGCTACTCCCCTATAGGCTAACCAAACAACTCAGGCGGCTTCAGGGGGCAATTAACATTGCCCCCTAAGCGCACAGTATGTATTACTTGGCTTCTCGGTGAACCTTGTGACCGGCGCAGGCACGGCAGAATTTTTTCAGCTCTAACTTGCCGGTGGTGGTCTTCTTGTTCTTTGTAGTGCTGTAGTTCTTGCGTTTGCACTCAGAACACTGTAAATGAATAATATCGCGCATGGCGCAATCCCTTTAAGTTGGTTTCTTCATTCGATAATTTCGTCAACGCGGCCAGAACCAACTGTGCGGCCGCCTTCACGAATGGCGAACTTCAGTCCCTTTTCCATAGCGATGGGGCAAATCAGTTCAATCGTCAGGGTTACGTTATCGCCTGGCATAACCATTTCGCGGCCCGATTCCAGCGTGATGGAGCCTGTAACGTCAGTAGTGCGGAAGTAGAATTGCGGACGATACTTGTTGAAGAAAGGTGTGTGACGTCCGCCTTCATCCTTACTCAAAACGTACACAGCCGCAGTGAATTTGGTGTGGGGAGTGATACTGCCAGGTTTTGCAAGCACCTGACCGCGCTCGACGTCCTTACGATCAACGCCGCGGAGAAGAATACCGGCATTGTCGCCGGCTTCGCCCTGATCCAGGAGTTTCTTAAACATTTCAACGCCGGTGACAACTTTCTTGACGGTGTCACGAATACCGACTATCTCGACCTCTTCGCTGACTTTGACAATGCCTTGTTCAATACGGCCGGT
>JAITCJ010000002.1 GCA_031283145.1 Holophagales bacterium
AGGGCGGTTTTCAAATTTAAGATTGACAACACGTTTGCCCTGGGGGCGGCTTATGTCCAGCGAGTAGGCGCATCCACTGATCATGTCGTAATCCGCCATAGAAACGGCGCGATTGATTAACTCTGGCAAATGACTGTAATTAAAATAGTTTGCCGCATGTTCCAGGTAGGTCCTCAACTGAGCGCCTGTTATGCGTATGCGAGCTACACGGTTTTCGTGGGGAGCCAACGCGTAAAACTGGCGCACTGATGTAGGCCCTTTTGGTATAAAGATATGCGCCCCCGGACTGGGCGTTGCGCTCAACTGCGCGCCTGTTGCCTTTCTTTGGATATCATGAAGCAGTTGAACAAGCGGGGTGGGTTCCACGGTTGACCAGCGTCCATCGAGGTTGGTATTTAGTTGAGTCGCAAAGGTGTTCATATAGCTCTCTGTTTCAAGTCGCAGAGACTCGGTTGCCTGAAGCGTTTGCGGATCAAGCGGGGACGCTGGATTTAATGGAATGATCGCCGGTACGTCAGATTGCGCCACATATTGCTTCCCTTGACGTTGAAGCGTAAATGTAACGGACGCTATGGACTGACCGTATGGAGATGGCTGTACAATCGGAATGCCTTTGTGCCGAGTTGATAATTCCTGGTGTGATTGAGAAGCGATTATCGCGTCAATGCCGGCGACTTTTTCGGCTAACAAAATAGCGGTGTTTTCATCATTTGGAACCATGCGGGAGCCTTCAGAACCTGTGTGAATTACAGCTATCACGAGATCGGCCTTTTCTCTGTCCCGCAGTTTGGGTACCCACTCGCTGGCGGTTTCCACTATGTCTTTGAACACAAGAGGAGAGGCATTTTGAATGTTCAAAAAATTTGGAGCTGTGGGTACAAATAAACCAAGCAGGGCGACTGTAATGCCTTCAACAGTGGTTTTTGCGAATGGCTCAAATATTGGTTTTCCTGTTGAATCCACGACGTTGGCCGCAATTAAAGGAAACCTGGCTTGTTTTTCGGCTGTTTTCAATGCTGTGAGGCCGAAATCAAAGTCGTGGCTCCCGGGTACCATGGCCAAGTATCCCAAGTTGTTCATTATGCCTATTACGGAGTTGTGTGAATCTTGACGTATTTTATTTTGCACGTAGGCCAATGGGGTACCTTGAAGTGTGTCGCCGCAATCAATCAATATGGTCGCGGCGTTTTTTCTTTTCTCCGCTTTGATGGCGTTGGTCAGCTTTGCCCATCCTCTGTTTATCGGCGCCAGCGAATAGGGGTCTATTGGAAGAATCGCGGCATGTGTATTTGCTGTTGCGAGTATTCGCAGTTTTTGTTCCCTGCCAGCTTGAGCGTTTAAGGGGCTGAGAAATGAAATAGAGAGAAGTGTGCAGAAAAATCGAAACAACATGTAATTCCTCAAGAAATATCTTCATACAGAAAATCATAACTGGAAAGATGTTGAATTATGGGTTAGACTTATCTCTTTGATGGTGTTGAACACTAAACGGAGAAAATATGCAAGAAGTCCAAATCAAAGCCCCTAAGCATGAGTTCACTCTGCTTTGCGACGACATCCGCCAGGAGATGGGTGGGAAAACAAGCCTTATGGGTATTTACGATCATCATATAGTTGTTCCTCAGGTCCCATACATCCTGCCAAAAGTGTGCTTTTACACACGTTTCAGCCGTATGGATGGTCAATTTAAATTCAATTTCTCGGTCGTTTCTCCCGCTGGCGAGCGGCGCGACATTATTCGTGACAGCGATGTTCAGATACCTGAAGGAGCCAAAGAGGGTACTTTCAATGTCATTGCCAGTCCGTTTGAAGTTCAGTCGGAAGGGGTTTATGAAGTTATCGTTGGCCTGACCAAAGGCGCCGATCGCTTTGAATATGTCTATAAGTTTGCTATCTCCAACGGCGAGCGCCTCCAGGCTGAGTACCAGCAGCGTGTTGCCCAGCAGCAAGAATCCGCCCCAAAGGCATAAGCAACTTTCTTATTTCATTAAAATAATACGGAGGGGCTGACCCCCCTCCGTACTGCTTGTACTCTTGTATGTCATGGCTGACCGTTACTCTAAGCAGCGTATATTTTTAGGAGCGGACCACGATGCCAAGTTGCGTGGCGCAAGCGTTGCCATAGTGGGACTGGGCGCGACCGGCAGCGTTATAGCCTCTTGGCTGACCCGCGCCGGCGTTGGTCATTTGACTTTGATAGACCGCGATCTGGTGGAAATCTCCAATCTTCAGCGCCAAATTTTATATAGCGAATCAGATATTGGAAGTCCAAAGGCAATAGCGGCGAAAGACATTTTGAATAGGGCCAATTCGCAAGTTGATATTCAATCTCTGGTTACAGACCTCACCAGCGGCAATGCGGCGGACACGCTGGCCGGTTTTGATTTGATAATGGATGGGACTGATAACTTTGAAGCAAGGTATTTGATAAATGATGTCTCTCTGTTGAAGCAAATACCTTGGATTTATTGTGGCGCGATTGGCGGTGAGGCTATGGTTTGGCCCATAGTCCCGCCTAAAACTCCTTGTTTGCGCTGTCTAATGGAAGAACCACCGGAAGCTGGGGACGTTGATACTTGCGACAGCGCTGGGGTTCTGGGGCCAACGGTGGGTGTGGCCGCAAGCTGGTCTGCCGCGGAGGCTATGAAGATACTTGCCGGAGAATCTCCCGCACCGGTTTTGACGCGTTTCGATTTGTGGAGGAATGAGCGCCAAT
>JAITCJ010000045.1 GCA_031283145.1 Holophagales bacterium
GAATAGATAAAACTATCAGTCCGCCAAAAATAATTAAAGAGTCTTATTATAAAGCTTATTGTATTACTAAAGAAAATATTATTTACGCAATGGATTACACAATATATGTACATAATAAAAAAACTGGTGAATTAATTAAAGTTGTTGAGCTTGACTTTGTAATTCCTGATATTTTTATTTTATCAAACGAAACACTTTATTGGCTTGGAAGTGGTGGCAATGGAGTATATGAAATGAATTTACATACATTTGAACATAAAGCAATCACTTATAAGCCTCAATCAGGTATAGCTATTATGAACAATGAAATAATATTAATGCACAAAGGACGTTTAAAGAAAACCTTGAAGTTATTATACTGGAGGCCGCCTGAACGTAAAAGTCCTATAGAATAAAGCGTATCACACGATAAATAATAAAGGTATTATAGTGAAACAACTTTAAAACGGTACGTTGCCCTGTGGTTTTCGTCTGCGCTGCCGTTCCGCTCACCGCCTGGCGGCGGCTCGCTTCACTACAGCGCAGCCTTGAAACGAAGTGCCTCCCACTTGGATAAACAGGATGATTTTAAAGTTGACTGGCTATACATACCCTGGTACGGAAAGTTTGCAAGTCCCGACCCAGCGAGAGACCAGCATCAAAATCGCGGAACGCTATTTTGATATGGAAACGCTGTAGTATAAAATGTACTCATGGATGTAACCCTGCTCTCTTTCGACAAAGGTCTGGACCAGCTTGAGGCCATAGTGCGGAGGCTTGAAAGCGAGAGCCTGTGCCTTGAGGAAGCTATACAGTGCTACGAAGAGGGAGTAAAACTGTCAGAAACGCTTCAGCGGCAGTTGACTGAAGCCAAGAGAAGGGTGGAAGTCCTGCGCCAAGGTTTGGGCGGCGAGTACACAGCCGAACCCCTGGAAGGAGAGACTGATTGACGTCGCATTTTGAGTCTGTGGTCAAAGCGGATATAGAACGCCTTATCCCATTAATAGAATCGGCTCTGTTGCCGCCCGTTTCGGGCGGCGAAGCGCCAAAGCTGCGAGAAGCCATGCGATACAGTCTGGAGGCCGGAGGCAAGCGCGTCAGACCGTTGCTATGCCTGCTGACGGCTGAATCATTGGGCAAACCGGCGCAATCAGCTCTGTCATGCGCCATAGCTATGGAATACGTCCATACTTACAGCCTCATTCACGACGACCTGCCCGCTATGGACGACGACGACCTGAGGCGGGGCAAACCCACTAACCATAAAGTGTATGGAGAGGGTCAGGCCATATTGGCCGGAGATGGCCTTTTGACCGAGGCATTTGGAATACTGGCCGGAGACGCCGCCCTTTCCGCCGCGCAAAAGGTCGAAACCTTTCAAATCCTCGCGGATGCCGCCGGATGCCGCGGTATGGTCGGCGGACAGAGTTTGGACCTTGAGGGCGAAGTTCTGTGCCGTTCAGGGAAGCCATATGATCGCTCACACTTACAGCTCATTCACCGCTTAAAAACCGGCGCGCTTCTGCGCGCTTCTTTGGAATTAGGCGCCATCGCAGCGGGGGCGGCGCAGGATACGCGGAGCGCCCTCAGAGAAGCGGGGGCGGCGCTTGGTCTGGCCTTTCAAATTCAGGACGACATACTTGACACAACCTCAACCTCTGACGTCATGGGTAAAAGAGTGAGAAAAGATGAAGAAAAATGTAAAATCACTTATCCTAAACTTTTGGGGCTTGACGGTGCCAGAAAAGCTCTTCGTGAAGCCACCGAGCGCGCGATATTTCTGTTGCAGCCAATACCTAATCCCGCCTCGCTGATAGCATGGGCGAATATTTTGTCAATGAGAACAAATTGAGCGATTATCCGCTTCTCAAGTCCCTGACGGCCCCGCTGCAAATCCGTCAGTACAACTTGAAACAACTGGCCGCCCTTGCCAGGGAGGTACGGCAATTCTTAATTGACTCCGTCTGCGAGACCGGCGGCCATTTTTCATCCAATATGGGAACAGTCGAGCTTACCGTAGCCCTTTTCCATGTCTTTGATTTTTTGACCGACAGAATAGTCTGGGATGTGGGCCACCAGGCTTATTCGCACAAAGTACTGACGGGAAGATGGAAACAATTTTCCACACTGCGCCAGTACAATGGTATTTCTGGCTTTTTAAAGCGGGACGAGAGTCCGTACGACCACTTTGACGCGGGTCATTCAAGCACCAGCATTTCCGCCGCGCTGGGAATGGCTAAGGCCAGAGACCTGCAAAAACAGGATTTCGCCTGCATAGCCCTCATCGGCGATGGCAGCATGACAGCCGGAATGGCGTTTGAATCGCTGAACCAGGCCGGATACATCAAAGCAAAACAATTTCTGGTGATACTCAACGACAACGACATGAGCATCAATCCAAATGTAGGCAGCCTGCAGGGCTACTTAAACCACATTGTCTCCGGCCAGTACTACCACAAATGGCAGGACAGGATAGAAAAAGCCATTGAAGCCATACCCATAAACAACCTGCGCCGCCTGCTCGCGCGGCTTGTCAATGACGGACAGGCCATTAAACGCATTGCCATACCGGGTCTTTTGTTCGAGGACCTGGGATTCCGATACATCGGCCCTGTAAATGGCCACGACATTAAAACCTTAACCCGCAGTCTGGCGGAAGCGAAAGAAAAAATGCAGGACGGCCCTGTGCTCCTGCATGTTCAGACCAAAAAAGGCTATGGATATACGCCATCCGAGCAAAACCCGCTCAAATGGCATGGCATAAGCCCCTCCGACACAGCTTTTGAGGAGGCCGAGCAAGCCTCAGCCGACCCCGACAAACCGGCCCCGCCATCTTACACAAAAGTATTTGGCGAAACACTGACAGCGCTTGCCGACAAAGACGAAAGAATAGTCGGCATTTCAGCCGCCATGCTGGATGGCACAGGACTGAATATATTTCAGAAAGCCCATCCCGACCGCTGCTTTGACGTTGGCATTGCCGAACAGCACGCGATCACATTTGCCGCCGGCCTGGCGGTACAGGGACTGCGGCCCGTCTGCGCCATATATTCCACATTCCTGCAACGCGGATTCGACCAAGTCTTTCACGACGTCTGCCTGCAAAACCTCCCCGTCACCTTTGCTCTGGACAGAGCCGGCCTTGTAGGGGCGGATGGGCCGACACATCACGGTCTGTACGACATAGCCTATCTGCGCTGCTTGCCTAATATAATCCTCATGGCCCCCAAGGACGAGGACGAATTCCGTCACATGCTGTTTACGGCAATTTACTCCGACCATCCGGCGGCAATCCGCTACCCGCGCGGCTCCGCCATTGGAGTACCGCTCAGAGACCCCCTGCTTCCAATGTCCATAGGGAAAAGCGAACTGCTGCTGGAAGGATCGGACATTGTTTTAATCGCCCTTGGAACAATGGTTCATCCGGCATTGGAAGCGGCGCGGAATCTGGAATCTGACGGCATTTCATGCGCGGTCATCAACGCCAGGTTCGCCAAACCGCTGGACAAAGAAATGATAACCGCCTGGGCAAGAAAAACAGGCCGCGTAGCGACGATTGAGGAAGGATGCCTGCCTGGCGGATTTGGTTCCGCCATAGCCGAATGTCTCGCGGACGCCGGTATCAGAGCTGCCCTGCTGAGATGCGGCGTCTCGGACCACCTGGTTCAGCACGGCCCGACAGACAAACTTTTGCAAATAGAGGGTCTGAACGGCGAAGAGATAGCAAACAGAGCGCGGACGTTTATAAATTACAGTCAGCAAACCTGAAAAACAGGCCGTGTTCTGTTTTTCAACTTTAAGGAGACGCCCTTTGGGTGTGGCAATTCAGATTTCATACCAACTTGCAATCAAACGGCATTACGTTTGATTGCAAGTTGGTATGGCGGCGAGCAATCGCCGCCCGCAAGTTTTTGAAAAATCAGGGTTTCCCTGTTTTTCAAAAACTTTGGC
>JAITCJ010000102.1 GCA_031283145.1 Holophagales bacterium
TTTATAAAGACGAAGAAGGTTCTGAAGGATACGCCATTGAAGTGCCAGACCTTCCGGGATGCGCCAGCGGAGGTCCCAACCTTACAGAAGCCATCGCAATGATAACTGACGCGGCATCAGGATGGATACTCACCTATCTGGAAAAAGGACGCGAAATCCCAAAACCCTCACCTATGCACAAAATAACACCGACAGAAGAAAACGGATTCGTAAACTTGGTTTACTTAGACATAGATGAATACGCAAAAAAACATGGCCGCGCCACTATCCAAAAAAGTATCGAAATTCCAGCCTACTTGAACACATTTGCTGAATCCCAGCACATCAACTATTCTCAACTGTTACAAGAAGCCCTACTGGAAAAGCATCGTCAACAATATGTAAAAATGATATAAACATCTTTATTGCTTGCGCAATGGTGGATATTACCCGCCTGCAAGCAATAAGCAACCATAAATTCCTCTTGTGTATCTTTAAGGGACAGCCCCAAAAACTTCCACATCAAAATTTCGTTCCGAAATTTTGATGTGGAACCATTATAGTGAAACAATTTTAAAACGGTACGTTAACCTGTGCCTTTCGTCTGCGCCTTCGTGCCTACCACTTGGATAAACAGGATGATTTTAAAGTTGAATGGCTATAGTTTTACCCGATCCCCATTAGCTCTTCCATCTTGTTGAACAGGGTGTTGTCAACTTTGAGCGGTCCGGACAATAACAGCGAAATACCGGCTTTCTGAGCATCCAGATTGGTACCGACGGTTATTTGACCGCTCTCTGAAATCACTACAATGGGAATTGGGTCTGAAATATGCGTCATTATGGTGCTGGCAACGGCAATACAGTTGTCGGCTGGCATGTCAAGATCCAGCAGTATGATCCCCGCGCCGCCCTGGGGAACGGAACCGACCAGCTCTTCCATGCCCTGGGGACGGAGTACTTTGCCGTAACCTTCTTCGTGGAATATTTTTTCAAGCTGATCCAAAGCTTTTTCATTTGTGCCGCATAATACAACGGTCCTTGTCCTGCGTTTCAATTTTTGCAGGGGCGTTGGTCCGGGGCGCTTTAATGTCTGTGTGGTTTCGTCAATGGGGGTGTGAGACTGCGTGGCTTCACTTGCTTGGGGAGTCTTTGCGGCGGGAGCGGCGTCGCCGTCCGGGGCTTTTACTTCTTCATGCTCGGCGGATTCGGGCTTTGATTTGTCGTCGGACTCGTGTTGCGATTTGGATTCGGATGACGATTTGTCCGCCGACTCTGATTCTTCATGGGAGTCTGTCTCTTTATGCGGCTTGGATGCCGGATCAACAAGGGTTGATTCTTTCTGCCTTCTGACCCTTGACGGCAGGGCTGTGGGAGGAGGGGTGTTGCGGCTTGATACAAAACTTTCAATCATCCTCGCGTATTCGCTCTTGAGTTCCTCAAAGGACAATCCGATGTAGAAACTGCCGCTTGACGCCTCTGTATAAACCACTTTGCCGCCGCACTCTATAGCCGCAACACAGTGCGGTATTTTGGTTATTTTAACGATGGGGAATATCTGGTTTGTCTTTATCGTCCGGCTGGAAATGCTCATTTTCTTTTCTGTCTTGATTTCTATGGCGTTTTCTACTCTTACGCGGGCGCCTGTCTCTGAAAGGTTTTCTATAAGACCGGTTACTCCGATCCCGTCAAAAAGACCTGAGAGAAGTGTGATAGATGTGCCTTCTCTGGGGTTTATCTTTGCCCTTTGCTTTCTTCTGCGCTCGCTGATATCAAAAGACTCGGGGATTTCAATTACGGCGTTGCCGGGTCTGATTTCATTAAGTTTGCTGGTTCCCAAAATCCTCATGTTGTCAATGATCAAAATGAAACCTACTTTCGAGCCTTTTTCCGCGAGCAGGTTTGCTTTGAGATGCAGATGAAGCAGATTGGCGTCTTCCTGGATAGTAGTGATCGAACAGGGTATCTCGTTTTTACGGCTGTCAATGAGCATGGCAGGGCTTTTCAGCATCTGGGCGTCTTCCAGATAAGCCATAACTACAGGATTAGCTTCATCTTTCTGCTTGTCTTTGCCAAAATTAAAAAGTGACATAAATCCACCACCTGGGATTATTATATAGTAAAATACTTGAATACTGAACCAAAAACTTCTATTAGCAACTTTCGCTTGTATCAAAATAAACTATGAGCGTACCAGCTTTTTTGGGAGGGTTCCAAACCGATGGAGGCCGGATGTTTTCTGATTGCCCGTCAGGGGCCTGAGGACCGCGAAGACGTTATCAAGGATCACATAGCTGAACTCGAGGAACTGGTCCGCTCGCGCGATATGAAACCGGTTGGCAGACAAAGACTGCGCCGCGCTCTTGTTGATCCGAGAACGTTTTATGGCAAGGGGCAACTGCAGTCTGTTCTTGAGGAGGCCAAACGTCTGGGCGCCAGCCGCTTGATTTGTGATGATGAGCTGTCCGGCGGTCAGGTGAGGAATATTGAAAAAATTACCGGCTTGAAGGCTATGGATCGCACGGGGCTGATTCTGACTATCTTTGAACAGCGGGCGCAGACGCGGGAAGCGCGCGCTCAGGTGGAACTTGCGCGATATGAGTACGAACTGCCGCGACTGAGGGGGGCCTGGACTCATTTGGAGCGCCAGGTGGGCGGAGTTAATATCCGCGGGGGGCCGGGGGAAACTCAGATTGAAGTTGACCGCCGCATGACACGATTGAGAATCAGTCAGTTGAAACGTGAACTGGATCATCTGGAGCGAATACGTCAGACACAGAGAGAGGGAAGAAATCCGGGTCTGCCGAGGGTTTCTCTAGTTGGATACACAAATGCCGGCAAAACAACGCTTTTGCGCGCTCTGACCGGCGAAGGCGAGCCGGTGAATATGCTCTTCGCTACGCTGGACACAACCACGCGCAAGGCCTGGCTTGGAAATGACGCGAATACCGGCGAGCCTAAACACGCGCTGATATCCGATACTGTCGGCTTTATACGAAAATTGCCCCATCAGCTTGTTGCCGCGTTCCGCTCTACTCTGGGTGAAGTCAAAGCTGCCGATGCCATGCTGATAGTCACGGACGCCGCTCATCCGGACCTGGAAGTGCATCTGAAAATTGTCGGCACTACATTGCGGGAGATAGGCTGTGGGGATCAGCCTCGTCTGTTGGTGCTAAATCAGGCTGATCGTTTGACGCGCCCGCATCGTTTGGATTTAAAACGCCGCTATCCGCAGGCCGCTATAGTCTCGGCTCTTGAAAAAATGGGGATCGAGGAAGTCCGCGCTTGGTTGATGGAGTTGATCCCCGGCCCTCCGCAGCCCCGTGAGCCGGAATGGTGGGAATTGGAAAATGGTACGCCTTATAGCAGTTCAACTTTTAGTAGTTGAACTGCTATATAATACAGTTTTGGAGTCTTTATGCTGCGCTGTGTTCTGTCTCTTTTGCTGGCCGCTCTGCCGGTTTTCGCCGCGGGGCCAAGAGTTAAGGTGACTACTTCCATGGGCGCGTTCACTTTGGAATTGACGCCTGAAGCCGCCCCTAAGACTGTTGAGAATTTTCAGAAGCGGATTAGGGAAGGATTCTATCCGGGAACTGTTTTCCATCGTGTCAAAGCTGACTTTATGATTCAGGGCGGCGGACATCTCCCCGATATGTCCAAAAAAATCTCCAAGGGCGTGGTGACAAATGAGGCCGATCTGGCTAAGTCAAAAGGTCTTACAAATACCCGCGGAACAATATCTATGGCCTATGTTCCGGGTGATCCTTTCGGGGCTTCTGTGCAGTTCTTTATCAATGTGAAGAATAATCCGGAGTTGAATTTCAAGGGAAAAACGCTGGGGGGCTATGGACACTGCCCTTTTGGCAAGGTGATCGAAGGCATGGACGTTGTCGATAAGATTTCCAGGGTCAAGACGACTACGGTCAAGACGACCGCAAGCAACTTTTCAGACGTCCCGGTCCAGCCTGTGACCATCATAAGGGTGGAAGAGATCTAACGCGGCCAACACAAAAGATACTTGATCCGACCTGAAGATTTCCCGTAAAGCGGTTTCCAACGCACTTGCACTTTCAAGCAACCTGAAAAACAGGCTGCGCTCTGTTTTTCAGGTTGCTTGACTAGCAATCCATTTGGCGTTTGCTGGAAGTTTAAAGGAAAAAGGTTTGCTTCCGGGGTCCGGCGGCGTCTTTGGGGCTGTGAGCGTCATTATCTGTTTGGCTCCGGTGCCGTCTTTCCATGTGATACTGCGCAAAAACGCGCCGCTGCCCTCTAAGAGAAGCTCCGGCGGCCCCGCTTTTTTGGGGGAAAGACTGATTTTTCCGTCGCTTTGCAAGTTTATATGAAATACCTGGCTGAGGGCGCTTGGGTCTGTAAGCAGACGCAATAGGGGCCACTCTTCGGAAACATTTTTAAGGTCAAATTTTTGAGCCGTGCGTGTGCTTGGGTCGTACTGCACTATCTGTTGTCCGTCGGACAACAGGAGGATTCCCTTTTCGTACTCGACCCTAAGCCTTCCGCCTTTGGCTAAAAGGATAGTCCCCTCTTTGGTCAATTTGCCAAAAGCCGCGCTTTCGCTTTCTTGTACAAAGGGGCTGCTGAAAGACGCTTTTTGTGTCCAGAAATTCCACCATGGCGGCATTGTCTGCCCAGGCGCTGAAAGCGCCGGAGGCGCGATTAGTACCGGCAACATTTAACAGTTCCGCATAACGCCGACGAGAACACCCTGAATTTCAATGCGCTCGGCGTCATAACAGCGCGGGGCAAGGTTGGGGTTGTGGGGAATCAGCCAAATGCCTTCACTGTCGCGGCGCAATTCTTTCAGCGTCACTTCTTCGCGGTCAATGAGGGCTACAACACGGTCTCCGTTGCGATAGTCGCCCCTGGCTTGAAGTACCACCATGTCGCCGTCCAGGATGGAATCGTCCGCCATAGAATCGCCTTTGACTCTGAGTACAAACAGGTTTTCTTTGTCTCTGTGAATGGCGTGCGGAATCTCAATCGGCATTGCGCGTGTATCGGGTATCAGTGGGCTGCCGGCGGCGACGTCTCCATAAAATGGAAAAACTTTTTCCGGCTTTGCGGGTTCAATGGGAGGCGCGTCGTTGTCGGTTCGACGGATGATATTATTGCCGCGCCCATGCTGTCTTTCCAAAAAGCCCTTTTCTATCAGGTGCGTGACGTGCCTGTGAATGGTACTCACCGCGGCGCATCCTACCCCGACGGCTATGTCTTTCAGCGTTGGGCTTCGGCCTTCCTTTTCTGAGAACCGCTCCACGAACTGGAGGACTTTTTGCTGGCTTCGGGTCAGGTTTGTTGTTTTCATTTTTCTATCTTGGAAAAAAAATCGAAACATGTCAACTTTTTTTTCGATTTTTTTGACATAATGTTTGGCAGGGGTTTGCGTCCCCTGACAAACATCAGCGATACCCCGCCCTTCAGGGCGCGGGGCTGTTCCGGCCTAAAGGAACGCTTGCGAAGCCGTATCCGCAGCAAGGCCGGGGTCTCAAACCACAGTGGAGCAGAGATAAACACTTCAAAAAGAAATAACCAGGCTGGTAGTCGCTGTGGTATCAAGTTTTTTTGCTCTTGAAATGAGATTACCTATGACTGATGAGGGGGAATCCGCTGAATAGACTTTTACTGAAATTAAGCTGGGCATATTTCTGTAATTAATATCAAACCCGATTTTCATGGCTGTGGTTCTGGTCACGGTTAATGTCAAACCTTGCTTGAAAACTGACAGCCAGTCTTGAAATTCTTTCAAATTGCACGAGGAAGACAAATCAGCGCTGTAATTAGCGTTTTCATTGAATTTGTGTTTCAGCGAGCTGGTGAGGTTGAATGTGGCGAATCCTCTTTGAAATCCGGGAGGGGGAAAGGTTGGCTCTTCGCGCGTGATACCAATACCGGTATCCATTCGCCACCTGGTCTTGTTTGAATCAGTAACAATACGCCCAACGCCGCCTGTAACGGTTGTGCGGGAGCTTAAACCAACAGGTAAGTTGCGCTCCCAGGAGGATCCGCTGTACCAGTACCACCTGTCTTTATCTTTTAATCTGTAATCGAAACGAGCGTTCAAAAAATAGTTTTCCGCTGTGACGGAAGATGTGCTAAATTCCTGCAAAGGCGCATCGTCCAAGGAATTTCCTGTGGTGGTTACTCTTGTAAGGGAGGTTTCGGAACGGAGTATTCCGCTCTTGAACGTCAGGGTCATCAGGTTCCATCTTTTAATAAAATCATTGGAAAAACCTATGGTGTCAACAGAACTGTTACCTGATGTGGCAACAAATGACAGCGTGGCAATATTTGACCAAGTGCGCGCTTTTTGGGCTGACGCCGCCGGAGGCGTTTGACAAATGGCAAAGCGGTACGAAATAAGGATAAGAAGTAATTTCGTAATTTTGAAATTACTCATTCAGCATTTCTTTATAAAAAGCCGCGTACTGCTGCGCACTGCGGGTCCATGTGAAGTGCTGGGACATGGCGTTGAGTTGGATTTTTGTCCACAGCGCCGGTTCAGATTTATACAGTGAGACGGCACGGGTAATGGCTTCTCCGAGATTCCATGAATCGGGGTCAAAGAATGAAAATCCTGTGGCTGTACCGGCCTTTATTGTTTCGGGCGTCGCATCCACTACTGTATCGGCTAAACCGCCTGTCTTACGGACAACGGGCAGCGCGCCATAGCGCATTGCGTATAACTGGGTAAGTCCGCATGGTTCGGACCTGCTTGGCACCAGCAACATATCAGACGCGGCCAACAGACGATGGGCTTTGCCTTCGTCATGCCCGACATACAGGGCGACAGAACCGGGATAGCGATTAACCGCCTCGTTAAACGCTGATTGTATAACGGGATCGCCCCTGCCTATTACGGCGATCTGAGCGCCGATTGAAATCAGATAGTTAATGTTGGATATTACCAAATCAAGACCCTTGATATTGTCAAACCTGCTCACTATGCCAAACAATGGGGCTTTAGCGTCTTCGTTCAGCATCATTTCCTGCTGAAATACTTTTTTGTTGTAGCCTTTGTTCAACTTCAGGTTCTTTAAGTTAAACGATGTGCGCAGGTGCGGGTCTTTGGCCGGGTTCCAAATCAATTCGTCAACGCCGTTGAGAATCCCAACTATGTCGTCAGAGCGGCGCTGTAAAATGCCTTCCAGGTTGCATCCGCCTTCTTTGGTCAGAATCTCTTTGGCATAGGTCGGGCTTACTGTTGTAATTTTGTCGGAGTAGGCCAAGCCCGCTTTCAGAAAATTTATTTGGCCGAAATACTCGGCGCCGTGCATATGAAATGCCTCGCGGGGCAGCCAGATTTCATCTATGATATTTCGCGGATAAACACCTTGATAGGCTAAATTGTGTATGGTCAACACGGTTTTTGGCCGATTCTCACTTCCTGACAATCTCATAAAAACCGGGGCGAGCGATAACTGCCAGTCGTGGATGTGAACTATGTCGGGCCGAAATCCTTCGGCGTCGCCGTTTAACGCCAGTTGAGCCACTACCCAGGAGAGGGCGGCAAAGCGTCTGTGGCTGTCGC
>JAITCJ010000023.1 GCA_031283145.1 Holophagales bacterium
CCTGCGGCCTTAGCCAGAATGACCGGAGATTTTACATCTCTCGCGCAAACCGGCCGGGTTAGAAATTATGTTTTAACTATGGGGTTAGGAGCGCTTGTCCTGATCTGGATATTCTTGAAGTGAGGGCATGATGAACCATTGTATGAGTACACATATCCTCACTTTTCTGGTTTTCGCGCCGCTGTTTTGGGGTCTTTTGCTGCTTGCGCTGCCAAACAGACTGGCTCTGTTGACAAAGTATCTGGCGTTCATCGGATCATTGGGCATTTTTGTAATTGCCGCGCTGCGCCTTATACCGATGTTGGATTCCGGAAGTATTCTGTTCAGTGAACGAGCGCCGCTGTTTACGCTGCTGAATATCCCGATTGATTACCATCTTTCGCTTGATGGCTTGAACATATGGCTTATCTTGCTGACAACTTTTCTTGTTCCCATCTCTATCGCCGGAACTTGGAACAGTATTAAGGAACGCCCCGGTTCGTTCTTCGCCCTGTTCACCATTCTCGAAAGCTGCATACTGGGAGCGTTCCTGGCTAACGACCTGTTCCTTTTCTATATATTCTGGGAAGCCATGCTGATTCCCATGTATTTTATGATAGGAGTCTGGGGCGGTGCGGAGCGCAAGTATGCCGCGAATAAATTTATTATTTTCACGCTTGCCGGAAGTCTGCTCTGGTTGGTGGCTCTGCTTTATCTGGCGACACAGGCGGGGAGTTTTTCACCGGAGATCATGGCTCAGACGGCAATGAATCTGCCATTTAGTAAGCAATGTTGGTTGTACTTAGCTTTCGCTTTGGCTTTTGCCATCAAAATTCCATTGTTTCCTTTGCACACATGGTTGCCGGACGCTCATACGGAGGCTCCAACAGCCGGAAGCGCCATCTTGGCCGGCGTATTGCTAAAGCTGGGTGGGTACGGCTTCTTGCGCTTTGCCATACCAATCCTCCCCGCCGCGGCGCTTCACTACGCAAAACCATTAGCTATCCTGGCTGTGGTGGCCATTATTTACGGCGCGTTAGTGGCTATGGTTCAACAGGACATCAAAAAATTGGTTGCCTATAGTTCTGTAAGCCATATGGGTTTTGTGATGCTCGGCATAGCCAGCTTCACTCTTATTGGAACTCAGGGCGCCATGTTGCAGATGTTGAATCATGGCATCAGCACCGGCGCGCTGTTCCTGCTGGTCGGCATGGTGTACGACCGCGCCCATACGCGAATGATCGTTGATTTTGGCGGAATCGCATCCAAGATGCCCATTTTTACGTTCTTTTTTATAATAGTCACACTTTCAAGCATTGGACTGCCGTTGACCAATGGGTTTATTGGAGAATTCCTGATTTTGAACGGGACATTTGTTTCCGGTTTCACCTGGGGTCGCGTCGCCGCTATAGTGTCTGTCTCAGGAGTTCTTTTGGGAGCAATCTATATGCTTTGGATGGTAAAGAGGGTCTTTTGGGGACCTGAAAACCAAGAACCAAAAAGCGGAACCGCTCATCTGACCAGTGATTTGAATATCCGCGAGATAGCCGTAATGACACCGCTTGTAATACTTATTTTCTGGATGGGATTGCATCATGTAACATTTACTGGTGCGTCTGAAGAAAAGATAAATCGTATGCTTGACGATATACAGGCTCCGCCCGCCAGGACATTACTTCTAAACGCGCCGGATCAGGCTCAGCATGGAGCGCAGTGATGAGTTTAAGCCCGAATGAAACTGCCGCAATCCTGCCGTTTGCTATTCCCGCCATAGCCGCGTGCTTGATTCCAATAGCCTCGCTTGACCGCGATCACACATCCAAAAAGTGGATTCGCGTGGTGATCTTTTGCATAGCCCTGTTAGCTCTGGGATTCTCTTTCTATTACACAGTTCGCCTTTGGGAAAGCGGATTGCAACCGGCTTATGGCTATATTTCCATGGATCGCCTGGCGCAGTTCGCAGCTTTCTTTGTGTTTGTCTCAGCCGCATATACGGTGCTGCAACTTTGGGATCACCTGCGCCAGGAAGATTGGGTAAAAGGAGAGATTTTAGCCCTGCTGCTTTTCTCATCAGTAGGTATGCTCCTATTTACCGCCACTTCAAATTTAATATTGTTGTTCTTGGCGCTGGAACTCTTTTCTATTCCCCTGTATGTCCTTACAGCGACAGTACACGCCAGAGCCAAAGCGCTTGAGGGCGGCATGAAGTATTTTTTAACCGGAGCCGTAGCATCCTGTTGTTTTTTGATGGGCATAGTTCTGTTGTATGGAATGACAGGTAGTTTTGACATCAAGATCATTGGTTTTGAATTGGCAAAAAACAATTCAGACCCGCTTGTATTGCTTGGCGCCGCTCTTTTATTGATGGGCTTTTTATTCAAAGTCAGCGCTGTACCCTTTCACCAGTGGACGCCTGATACTTATGAAGCGGCTCCGCATCCAATCGCCGGATTCATGTCTGTCGCCACAAAGGGAGTCGCCCTGATTGCGCTGATCAGAGTGTTTGCTTCATGTATCGCTCAAAACGCGAATATTGGGAATCGAATGCAAACAGCCATGATTGTATTGGCTGTACTGACATTAGTTATTGGTAATTTTACAGCGCTGGCTCAGACCAATTTTAAGAGAATGCTGGCTTATTCCAGCATCAGCCACGCCGGATACCTGTTGTTGGGGTTTATTGCCGGGACTAATGAAGCCTATCAAGCAATTCTGTTTTACCTGTGTTCTTATCTTCTGATGAATCTGGGCGCTTTTGGCGTATTGAGCGCTTTTGGCTTAATAGGTGACAACACACATTTTCGCAATATCAGAGGTTTAGGCTGGAAGCGTCCCGGTATTGGCATAGCCGCCACAATTTGTTTCTTATCCCTAATGGGCATTCCTCCAACCGCCGGATTCTTTGGCAAGTACTTGCTGTTCAAAGAGTTAATTCTGCAGGGACATATATCGCTTGCGATTATCGGCGTTTTAGCAAGTCTTGTGTCTGTCGGTTATTATCTTAAACCAATTATGGCAATGTATATGGAACCATCGCAGGATAATTCCGAACCGGTAATCGCCCCAATGTCCGGCGCGACGGTTTTAGTCAGTGGAGTATTAATTATTCTTTTAGGCTTGCTTCCCGGAAGTCTGTTGAGCGGTTTGGCTAGACCATCCATCCAGGAGGGTTTAATCACTGCGGTTGATACAGTTACTGTAACCATTGAATGAGTTGGTTTACTCAACATAATTTTAATATCTTCAGATTGCTTTCAACTCAGTTTGATAAGCAGTGGTCAATTAATGGTCTGGGAACTCCCAAATGAATTTTGCCCTAAGCAAAATTGTTTTCTGTCTGAAGGGATTTACATGAAACTGAATTCTTGGCTTATTCTTGGCGCCGCAGCGGTTATTGTTGGTGGTGGCGGCAGTTGTTACTTGTTGAGCGACAGTAAAGACACAATCAAATGGCGCACTGCCAAGATTGAAAGAAAAAGCATCCGCCAGCGCGTCAGCGCTACGGGTACGCTTTCCGCTATTCTTCAGGTGGACGTAGGAACGCAGGTTTCAGGACTGGTGACTTCTTTGAATGCTGATTTCAACAGTATTGTCACAAGGGATCAGATTATAGCCACCATTGACACCACTATTCCATATCAGCAAGTCCGCACGGAAGAGATTAATGTTGAACGTACAAAGACAAGTCTTGATGACGCGGAACGTCAGTACAAGCGCTATCAGGTTATGTCGGACCAGAAATTGGTTTCGGCGACAGATTTGGAATCGCGCGAGGTATCTTATCGCACAGCCAAAGCCCAGTATGACAACGCGGTCATATCCCTGGAAAAGGCCAAATCGAACTTGGATTACTGCACTATCAAGGCGCCGGTTGACGGCGTTGTGGTTTCAAGAAAAGCTGACGTTGGTCAGACCGTCACAGCTTCCATGACTACCCCAAGTTTATTCATAATCGCTCAAGATTTGAGCAAGATGAAATTGGAAGTAACTATTGACGAAGCCGACATTTCACAGATTGCTGTGGGACAGCGAGCCAGCTTTACTGTTGACAGTTTTGCCGGGACTCAGTTTTCAGGGATGGTCAGTCAGGTCAGATTGGAACCCGTAGTTAATCAGAATGTCGTCAGTTATAAGGTTGTGGTTGAAGTACAAAACCAGACCAGGCAGGAAATTGAGGCACAAAGGGAACGCCGCCAAAATATGGCGCTTGGAGCCGGAAGCGGCATGGGGGGCGGCAGGGGAGAAAGCCAGGGACAACCAAACGCTCCCGTGGCAGCCCCTGACGCCAATGCCAAACAAACCACGTTGCGGACCGAACCCCAGGAACGCAGTCCTCAGGCCGGACCTGGCGAAAGGCGTCCTGGCGGACCAGGCGGAGAAGAACGCCCCAGAGGTGGTTTCTTTATGGGAGGAGATGGAACGGTTGATTACGACACCATTTGGGAAAGACGCAAGGATAGCATTCAGGAACGTCAGCCCGGCATTACCAAGGAAGCCTGGATTCAACAGATGAAAGAATCTCGCAGTCGAATGGAACAACAGGGAGGGGGAGCGCCAATGCTTGCGGGCGGTCCCGGCAGTCGTCGTTCAGAGTCGCCAAAAGATACCATAAACGCCGCTCCCTCGCCGATGTCGGGCCAGCGGAATGCCCAGCCGGTTTCAACGAGTGGCATTATTAAGTCTGGCGGACCTTTCTATCAGGGCGACTACGTCTTGCGCCCTGGCATGACGGCCAATGTCACTATAGTTACTAATCAGAGAGATGATGTTCTCAGCGTGCCAGGTACGGCTCTCAGATTTACCCCCTCTAATTACATAAAAGACGAGACAAAGCCCGCGCAAGGGCAAACCACCGCTCAAACGGGACAGACTGGCACTCAGCAGCGTCCGCAGCAGGGTGTAGTACCTGGCGGTATGTTTTTTGGCGGCCCCGCCCCTCAGCAGGACAGGCGCGCCCGCCTCATGGACAGAGGATTCGTTTCCGCGCGCGAGGACCGCGTTTGGATTTTGGATGAAAAAGGTAAGCCAAAATCAATAACAGTGAAAGCCGGAATAAACGATGGGCAGTCCACGGAAATTTCCGGCGAAGGCATATCTGAGGGTATGGAGATACTGATTGGCGTGGAAGAAACCAAGAAATCCAATGCGCCCGCTGGCGGCAGTCCATTCCAGATGGGGGGTACAGGCGTACGGCGCTAACTCGTTGAGGGTATAAATATGAACTTATTGGAGTTTATCAAACTTGCCTTTTTCGCCATCACGCGGAATAAAACCAGGGCATTCCTTACAATGCTGGGTATTATCATAGGCGTTGGCAGCGTAATAGCTATGATAGGCGTTGGCGAAGGCTCAAAAAAAGCGTCCACTGCCATAATTCAGAATATGGGTTCCAACATGCTCACAATTTTTTCGCAAGGGCAGCGCGGCATGGGGCCTCAGGCTGTTGGCAGCGCTGAAACACTGAAAGAACAAGACGCCGCGATGATAGTAGCGGAATGCCCAGACACAGTTATTGCCGCGAGTCCGTATATTCAAACCCGTCGTCCGGTAGTCTGGCAAAATAACAACACCATGCCGTTTATTTATGGGTCAAATGAAGATTTTGAGCAGATTCGAGGCTGGCGAATTGAAGACGGGCGTTTTTTTAACGAGGGCGAGATTCGGGCGCAGGCCAAAGTCTGTATCCTTGGCAAAACCGTTGTCGAAAACTTGTTTTTGGGCGATGAGGACCCAATCGGTCAAATCATCCGTATTAACAAGCTGCCATTTGAGGTCATAGGCGTAATGGAGCGTAAAGGCGCTGGTTTTGGAGGACAAGACCAGGATGACGCCATAATCGCCCCATATACCACAGTAATGCGCAAAATTAATGGTAATACGCGCTTGAGCATGATTGTGGCGAGCGCGAGAGAGGGGAAAGCAGACATTGCCGAAGCGGAAATAACGGCTTTCCTGCGTCAGCGTATGAATGCGCTGCCCAGGGATGAAAGTCCGTTTTCTATCAGGAAACAAGACGATATCGTAAAAATGCAAGAGGAACAAGCCGGGGTCATTACGCTTTTTCTGGCGCTGGGAGCAAGTATTTCACTGATTGTCGGCGGCATAGGAATCAGCAACATCATGTTGGTTTCAGTCACAGAGCGCACGCGTGAAATCGGTATCCGAAGGGCATTGGGCGCAACACAAAAGAGCATAATGGCCCAGTTCCTTACGGAAGCCGTGGTGATCTCCTGTTTTGGCGGACTAGTGGGAGTAATCCTGGCGCTGACCACAGTCGCGATTCTTCGTAATTTTGGAATTTTGCCCGCCACAGCGGAGAGCTGGGCAGTGCTTTTAGGTTTATGTTTCAGCGTGGTCGTTGGCATTGTCGCCGGACTCCTGCCCGCCGTAAAAGCCGCGCGCCTTGACGTCATTGACGCGCTGAGGTACGAATAGGCGTTGACCAGGATTAATGGCTATAAAATCCCGTGGCGTTCAAGACATCCAGCCTGTGGCACGCAATCTTGTAAGCTAGATTTCTGGCGTGGCAGTCAATCGGCGGTATGTCTTCATAATTTGCGCTGAGAGCCGCGATAAAATTGTCAACGCTCGCGTTTTGGTGCAGTTGAATACGGGCTTCGGGGATCAGAGCGCAGGCCGCCCACTTGTTGGCTTGGTATTCATCTTTGCCCCAGAATGGTCT
>JAITCJ010000067.1 GCA_031283145.1 Holophagales bacterium
TCTGGTGAATCTCGTCACGGAAACTGATGCCTGACTTGGTGGGCGTGGCTGTCTTGGCACCAAGATACTTACTTATCACCGCCTGTTGGCGGTTCGATTCACTACAGCGCAGCCTTGAAACGAAGTGCCTCCCACTTGGATTAAGAGGATCGTTTTAAAGTTGATTGGCTACATATCATAATAAAACACGTAAAATCTTTAGTGTTTGACAGAATCCGGAAACCAATCCTATAATTACGTCATTAATCAACAGGAGGAATTTATGTTTTTTGACAGCATCCTCCCATTGCTAATTGTATTGAGACGCAGCGCAACTCAAAAATAAAAAAAGCTCTTGACTTAATCAAACGATTGATTAAAACTAAAAAACAAGCCGATTATTCATTGTAATCGCTTTGTGTAGTGAGTGTTTCACCATGATGCCACAATCACAGGATCAAGATCAAGACAGCTATCAGCGCCTGGTGGAAGCGGCGCTGCTGGCTTTTGCCGAGAAAGGCTTTGACGGAGCCAGCGTTCGTCAAATCGCTCAAAGCGCGAAACTAAACCCGGCTATGATTGCGTACCACTTTGGAAATAAAGAGGGGCTTTACGAAGCCGCGTTGCGGTGGGTACATTCTGATTTTTCCAAGAAACTTCAGAATATGCCAAGCGCGCCAGCCCCAAATTCACCTAACGCGCGAAACATCGCTCTGTCTGTCCTCAGCGCCGTTATAAGAGAATCATTCCAAAATTGTGTTATTTGCGCAAACAAAAATCAGAGATATAAACTGTTGCATGAAGCCGCTCAAAAACTTTGGAGCCATGAAATGGCGTCGCCCAGAACCAAATTACTTGATTATTTAATTGATCAAGTACGCATACCAATGGATTGCCTTATTGCTTGCGTTAATATATTAAAGCCAGAAATTTCCAGGCTTGAGTTAGACGCTATGATAATAAGTATTCATGGGGCAATTTTCTTTTTTTATAAACATTTTGACGTTTTTCAAAAGGTGCGCGGGCGTATTTACGCTGACAGCGACTTGGAAAATTTAGTTCAAAACCTTGTTGATTTCACTCTGAGGGGATTGGGTATCCCCATCGCTTTTCCTGATGATGGAGCTTGAGTATGCTCATATTTTTTCCGCCGGCGTTAGTTGATTTTCAAGAGGGCTTGAATACTGACATTGAAAATACACAAACAAGTAGTGCCAGGCAGGTAAAGTTGGATTTTGTCGGCGCGATGAACAGCGCCCGTTCAGAAAATCCTTTATTAAAGGCGGCAAAAGCTGTTGTTTATGAACGCAAAGGTCTGATAAAAACTGTCAGCGCCGATGTATTCCCGCAAATCTCCATTAGCGGCGACTTCAGCAGAGTCAAAGACGTGTCAATGCTGAACAGCAGTTTTGGAGACAGCCTTCTGGGCGGCGATTCCCCGATGTTAGGCATTGACCCGAGCGTCTTTACCGCGCCCAGGAGTTATTACACAACCAACATAAGCGTTGCCCAGCCGCTCTTCTATTTTGGGAAAATCAGCACAGCAATCGGCATAGCTCGGATGGGGGAAAAAGAGGCGGATCAGGGCTACAGGACTTCCGAACTGAACGTGTTGCACGGTGTGGCAAAGGCTTACCTGGCCGTCTTGTCAGCCAAAGCCGAAACGGAAGTTATCCAGTCTCGGATGTTGGCGGCTCGGCAGTTCCTGAATGACATGACGGCAAAGCTGGAGGCGCAGAGCGCGACGGCGCTTGATCGCCTGAGGGCTGAGAGCGAACTCTTAGCGGTAATGCCTGACGCGCTTCAGGCGGACGCCAACCTCAAAAGGGCAAAGGAAGTACTGTGCGGGATGCTGGGTCTGGACCCAAAAACCGATTTGGAGCTTGCGGACATGGGACTGCCTCCGGAATTGGATAGAACAATCAAAGGGGAAGAGCGCAGCGAGATTACCCAAATAAAAGTTCAGGAAAACATGTTGGAAGCCAATGACAAGATCATCAAGTCCGACTTGCTGCCGAAATTTGATTTAAGCGCGCAGTATGGCTACCAGGCCGGCAAAACAGAAAATATGTTCAAGGCGCCGTACGATCCCTGGCGCATGACTATATCCATGCGCTGGCCAGTATTCGACGGTCTTCGCGTCAGCGGCAGACGCGCTCAGAACAGAGCGCAGATAGAGCAGACCCGCCAAATGCGGATCAATCAGGAGCGCGGTTTTGCTGTAGAACTCCAGAGCGCGGAGCGTGAGCTTGTTAAGGCAAAGGCCTTTTTAGAGGCCGCGAGAAAGGCTCTTGATACCGGCCAGGAAGCGTTGCGCGTCAGTAAAGAGTCTTTTGAGCAGGGTTTGATAACAAGCCTAGACCTATTGCAGGCCGAGCGCACTGCGCACCAGTTGCGGAGTCAACTGCGAAGAGCCGAGCTGGGCGTCTGGTCCGCAATTTTTGATTATCGCCGTTCACTTTCCCTATTACCGAATTAACACCGTTGTTATCGAGGAAAAAATGAGTAAAACCAGTTGGATTATTGTCGGCTCCGCGCTGACCCTTGTCATTATAGGCTCCATCGTGTCAAATCGCGTGAAGCGCAATAAAGAGCTAAACAAACAGCAGCACATCAAGGAATTGGCCGAAATTTCGGTGACGCTCGCCAAAGTCGAGATGAGGAGCTTCCGCACAACGATCCCTTTTACGGGCAATCTGCTGGCTGTAAACAGGGCGGAACTGAAGGCCGAGGTTACGGGACGCCTGACGCGCGTAGCCGTCATGGAGGGGGATCGCGTCCACAAGGACTCGGTGCTGTCAGCGCAGGACGAGGAAGAGTTGTTGCTTGGCGTACAGGCGGCCGATGCTCAACTGCTCCAGACCAGAGCACAGGCGGCGCAGGCCACCAGTGACTTTGAGAGGGCAAAGCAGTTGCTCGAAAAAAGCAGCATTACCAAGCAGGCCGAGCAACAAGCCGAGACCTACTACACTGCGGCTATGGCGGGTGTAAGGGCGGCCGAGAGCAATCTGGGGATTGCAAAGAACAGGTTGCACAAAGCCCAGATCAAAAGCCCTTTCGAGGGTCATGTGGCCAGGAGCTATGTCAAGGAGGGCGAAATGCTCAATCCCGGACAAATCGCTTTCAGCATTGTTGATAACAGAACAATGGAGATAGAGGCTGACCTGCCTTCCGAAAACATCAGTCTTGTCCAGACCGGACTCAGTGTTGTGTTTTTTGTGCACGGGTTCGACACGTCTTTTGAAGGCAGAGTCGCGAACGTGGCGCCCGCTCTGGTCCAGGATGGCCGTACCCTGCGCGTTAGGATAGAGGTTCCCAATAACGATGGGCGACTAAAGAGCGGGCTATTTGCCGAAGGAGAGATAATTTCCGGTCGGGCGCTGGAAAAGCCGGCGTTGCCCTCCAGTGTGCTGACAGTGGCCGGTAAGAGTGCGGACGTGTACGTTGCGGAGAATACTATTGCCCGCCTCAAACGCATCACTATTGGATACGACCAGCAGGGCTGGCGCCCCATTGAGAAGAACGGTCTGGCCCCCGGCGACTTTGTAGTGGCCCAGGGACGCGACTTGGTGTCGGAGGGGATGAGGATCCGCGTGGTGGAGATTCAGGGGGGAGGCCAGTCAGAAACTGCTAAAAATGAAGCCCCCAAAGCGGAAAACTCACGGGCGGACGCCGCGCTTGAACCCGCCACGCAGCAGGTGAACTGAGATGTTTATATCAAATCTGTCAATCAAGCGCCCCGTCTTTACCACATGCGTGATGCTGGCTCTTGTGGTGCTGGGCTTTTTCAGCCTTCGCACACTTGGCTTGGAACTCTTCCCGGAAATTGATTTCCCCTTTGTTACCGTGAGCGTGGTCTATCCTGGTGCCAGTCCTGACGCCGTTGAGCAGGACGTGGCCAGAAAAATAGAGGAGGCCATCAATCCCTTGGAAAAACTGAGGAACGTCAGCTCCACCTGCATGGACTCGGTGGGTATCATCGTGGCCGAGTTCGAGCTGGAGCGGGAAGCCGACAAGGCGCTGGACGATGTGAGGTCCGCCGTTTCAAAAATCAGGAGGAATCTTCCCGAAACCATGCAAGAACCGGTGATCCAGAAGGTTGATCCGGCACAGACGCCGGTGCTGAGTCTCATCGTGCGCCCTAAAGAAACTGCCTCCGGCATTAGCCCCAAAGACCTGACCAGGATAGCGGATGAATTTCTGAAGCGCCGTCTTGAGAATGTGTCGGGCGTTGGCATGGTTGACCTTGTGGGCGGTTCCAAGAGGGAAGTCGGCATACAGGTGGACCCCTACAAGATGGAGGCTCTTGGAATCACGCTCCCGCAGATAATCGGCGCTCTGGGCAGCGACACAGTTGCTGTCCCGACTGGCAACCTGCGAAAGGATACGCGCGATATTGCCTTGCGCGTTGACGCAAAAGCAAAACAGGTAACGGACTTCGAGTACGTTGTGGTGGGGAACCTGAAGGGCAGGCCCATTGAGCTTCAGGAAGTGGCAATTGTTATTGATGGTGTGGAAGAGCCGCGCACACTGGCCAGATTAGATGGCCAGAATGCCGTTGCGCTTGAACTACGTCGTCAATCGGGGGGTAACACGGTGGCCATGGTCGGGAACGTCATGGGTGTGCTGGACAGGCTCAGGCCTGAACTGGACGAAATGGGCGTGGACGTAGTGACAGCCAAGGATACTTCGAGGTTCATAGTCGAGTCGGTAGAGGATGTCACTATCACAATCATTCTCGGCGGCTTCATAACCGTCCTTATAGTGTTCTTCTTCTTGAAATCGTGGCGCAGCACTGTTATCACCAGCCTCACGCTGCCTGTCTCGATCATCGGCTCGTTCATCATAATGAAATCCCTGGGTTTTACACTGAACATGATGACCCTGATGGCGTTGTCGCTAGCTGTGGGTATCCTTATAGACGACGCCATAGTCGTGCGCGAAAACATAACGCGCCACGCTGAGATGGGCAAGGACCACGTAAGGGCAGCCATAGAGGGTACCGACGAGATAGGCCAAGCCGTGGTGTCAACAACCATGTCCATCCTGGCCGTGTTCGTCCCCGTGGCTTTCATGGCAGGCATAGCGGGCAGGATGTTCTTCTCTTTCGGCATAGTGGTGGCCTTTGCCGTGTCCGTCTCCCTATTCGTCAGTTTTACGCTCGACCCTATGCTGAGCGCCGTCTGGCCCGACCCTGAGCACAGCCAAGGCCACGTTGCGACCCGCTCCTCCAGGCGCGGTCCTATAATGAAAACCGTTGATTGGTTCAACAAGTACATAGACAGGCTCGAAAAATTTTACCGTACAGCCATCCTGTGGGCGCTGGACCACAGAAAGACGGTGATGACCATAGCCGTCGCCAGTTTTGTGGTGTCTCTCCCCCTCATGGGTCTTCTGGGCAACGATTTCCAGCCGGACTCCGACAGGGGCGAGCTTGAGGTCATCTTCAAGACAGAGCCGGGTGCCCACCTGGAGGCCACTACTCGCAAGGCTGCCGAATTGGAAAACATAATACGCGCGAACCCGGATGGGACGCCTAACCCTGAAGTAGATTTTCTGTACACGACAATAGGGACGGGAATGATGGGGACCGTGAACGAAGGCTTGGTCTATGTAAAACTCAGCGATGGCGAGCGACGCAATTATGTGACCATCAGGCGCGATCTCCGCGACCGCATGAACCACCTGCCAGGCGTGGAGGTAGGTATGGGGCGGGCGGGTATGGGCGGCGGCTCAAGCAGACCGCTGAGCGTCTCCATACTTGGCGCCGAGCGGAAGTCCGTGGAAAAGGCTGAACCGCTGGTCAGGACTGTCTTTGAAAAGATAACGGGGGCAGTTGACATATCGTCCAGTAATGACAGGGGCAAGCCAGAAATCAGGCTCGTCATAGACAGGAAACGAGCCTCCGACCTTGGCGTATCGCCTATGTCAGTGGCGAGTGTGGTGCGCCCGATGGTTGACGGCGTGGACGCCGCCAAGTTCGAGGACCTTTCAGGCGAGCAGTACAATGTGAGGCTGCGCTTATCGGACGAAAACCGCGCCACAGTGGAACAGCTTGGCGCGCTTACCGTGTCATCTAGCAAAAAGGACCAGCAGGGCAATACAGTGATGGTGAAGGTCTCCAATGTTGCCAGCTTTGAAGAGGGTCTGGCGCCGGCAAAACTGCAAAGGAGCGGTCTGCGCTCCAGGATTACACTCAGCTCCAGCATGGAGGGCAAGACCATGACGGAGATAACAGGCGAATTGACCAGGGGCGTTGAGGAGCTTCGGAACAAGGGGAGTCTCCCGCCGGGCGTCGTGGTCGAGTTTGAGGGCATGGCCAAGTGGGCTGCGGAGACAGCGGCCAACATGGCCACGGCCATGCTGCTGGCCATAATTTTCATCTATCTGGTACTGGCCAGCCAGTTCGAGAGCTTCAAACTGCCCATAACCATCATGCTGACTCTGCCCCTGGCTATGGTTGGCATGGTGCTGATGTTGCTCATAACGGGCGATTCCCAGAGCATGATGACGCAGATAGGGCTGATAATGCTCATGGGACTGGTCGTTAAGAACGCCATCCTCCTTGTTGACCGTACCTTACAGATAATGCGGGAGAAGAATGTGCCGCGCAGAGAAGCCCTGGTGGAGGCCGGTATGACGCGCCTCCGCCCCATCCTGATGACCAGCTTCGCCATGATAGGCGGCATGATGCCGCTGTTCCTCGCCATCGGAAGCGGCGCGGAAATGCGCGCGCCAATGGCAAGGACAGTCGTAGGCGGCATAATAACGTCAACCCTTTTGACGCTGGTTGTTATACCCGTCTTTTTCGATATTCTCGACGGGTTCACACTAAAAAGGCTATGGGGAAAGATGAGGGGTAAACGGTAGGTGCGGACGAATAAAGGCAATGCCAGAAAGAACAAAAGACAGGACGAGGGACGAGTTTAAGTATTGATACCGTTTCTTATAGTCACTGTTATCCAACGGCTCACGAATGTCTTGAAAACACCAGGTGTACGTGAGTGCTATATTCCAATTCCATATCAAAATTGCGGAACGTAATTTTGATGTGGGACTGCTATAAACTGCTCTAAAGGGGTATTTGTGTGAACTTACTGTGCGCGATACTTTTGGGTCTGATTCAGGGTCTTACCGAATTTTTGCCGGTTTCCAGCACCGCTCATTTGACGGTGGCGGAAAATTTAATGTTGGGAACGAGTATGCCCTTGGCGTTTGATGTTCTTTTACATGTTGGGACGCTTGTCGCGCTTCTGATTTACTATAGAGAAGACATTTTTAAGGTATTGAAAGGCATATTCGGCAAAGACACTGAAGGATTAAAGTTGGCTTGGATGTTGTTTTTGGCAATGATCCCAACGGGTGTCTTAGCTATGGCTACAAAGCCATTGAAAGAATCAGCAAAGGGTCATTTGTGGCTGTATGGATTTTTTCTCTTGCTTACAGCGGCAATGCTCTGGGGCGCGAATTATATGGCCAGGCGAAAACAGGGCAGGGTTGTGGCTGAGATGAACGCCTTAGACGCTTTGTGCATTGGGGCAATTCAAGGGCTGGGAGGCGGATTCGGCCTCTCGCGTAGCGGTTCAACAATATCCGTGGGCGTTTTTCGTGGCATTCGACTATCTGAATCTATGAGGTTTAGTTGCCTTTTGAGTATTCCGACCATCATCGCCGCCGCGCTGGTGGAAGGCCGTCACTTAGTCAAGGCGTTATTTCAAGGCGCGGTACAGGCTCAAGGCGAATTGTTCCCAAGCGGATCTTCAAATCCGTTTTTATTGTGTATAGCAGGTGTATGCGCTGCCGGAGTTTCAGGATATTTTGCCATCAGTTTATTAGACCGCTTTACGGCGCGCCCGCGCCTGAGCGGATTTGTCATCTATTGTCTAATCGCGGGTATCGCAAT
>JAITCJ010000013.1 GCA_031283145.1 Holophagales bacterium
CCAGGCTCGCACAACAATTTGGGGAACTTGGCACCCGCCTGAACGCGCTGGTAAAAGAAAATGGTCCCGAACTTTCCGGCATTGCGAACGACGTACGCAAATTGGCACAGGGCTTCCAAAGTACCAGCGACAACTTGCGCGAAATCACAGATAAGATCAACAGAGGCGAAGGCACCATAGGCAAGCTGCTGACTGTTGAGACCATCATTGTGAAACTGAACGAGGCCGTCAGCGGACTAACTGACATGTTCAACGGTATCGGGGACATGGAGGTTAGACTCGACATGGGCGCGGCCTCATGGACCAACAGGGGTAACGGCAGTAATGGTAAGGTCGGCCTTGGTATAGAGATAGCCAGAAAAAATGACTACTGGTACTCGCTGGAATTTTCTTCCACACCCGATGGGAAAGTGACTGATGAAACCACTTACATGGCCTGGACCAACCCCGAAACCGGCGAACCCATGCTGCTCCCAATTAACTACCACTCTGTCAGCTCAGAACAGGGCTTCAACTTCAGCGCCGAATTCAACAAACGGATTGGTAAAAACATTGTGTTGCACGGCGGCATCATTGAGGGGACGGGAGGCGGCGGCATAGAATACCGGAGCTTACAAGACCGCTTTCGACTTGGCGCGCTGGCCTATGACTTTACACAGAGGGAAGGCAAAGAAAACCCCAGGTACAGGGCAACGGCCAGCTATGAGTTTTGGAAAGGTCTCTACGCGCAGGCTGGAATGCAGGACATAGCCAACAAAGACACGCGCACATTCTTTTTTGGCGGCGGCTTCCGCTGGAAAGACGACGACATCAAGAAAATGGTCGGGCTGGTGAGTGTAGCGAAATGAGTGGTGGCACTGGCGTATTCAGGCACTCAAGGGATTGACTGTGATCAATGAATTAAATGATCTGTGACCCAGATATGGACACAAACCGCAGGAACATGAGGCAATAGAAGTGGATGATGCCGATGGAAGATCGCAACCCAGACCTGAACCCCTCCTGCCAAGAGGAACCCTTTGATTACTCCCTGCGTCCGCAGAGGCTGCCTGAGTACATTGGACAGGAAAAGGTGAAGGCCAGGCTTGAGATTGCGCTGTCCGCAGCAAAGCTCCGCAATGAAGTGCTGGATCATGTGCTATTGTTTGGCCCTCCCGGGCTGGGCAAAACCACACTCGCGCACGTTTTAGCCAATGAAATGGGTTCCCCGTGCAAGGTGATTCAAGCGCCGGCGCTTGAAAAGAAAGGCGACCTGGCAGCAATTCTCACCAATTTGGAAGAGGGGGAATTCCTTTTTATTGATGAAATTCACAGACTGCCCGCCGCCATTGAAGAAATGCTATACGCAGCGATGGAAGACCGAAAATTGGACATCCTAATTGGTCAGGGACCAAGCGCGCAAACATTAAAGGTTGACTTGCGCCCTTTCACTCTCGTTGGAGCCACGACACGCGCAGGTCTGATTTCCAAGCCCCTCCACGACAGGTTTGGCATGGTTCACCGCCTCGAATACTATACGCGCGGCGAATTAACAGTAATTGCTGAAAGGAGCGCCAAAGTTCTTGAAATCAATATGGAACCAAAGAGCGCGGAAGCCATCGCGCGCAGGTCGCGGGGGACGCCGCGCATTTGCAACCGCTTGCTGAAGCGTTGCCGTGATTACGCCCAAGTTAAAGGTCAGGGCGCAATTACAGTGGAAATTGCCGATGCTTGTTTGACATTGCACGAAGTTGATGAACTGGGTCTGGATTCACTGGACAGGGCTTATCTTGAAGCGCTTTGCGTCAAATTCCGCGGCGGTCCTGTTGGGGTGAGGACCCTGGCGGCGGCGCTCGGCGAAAGTGACGGCGGCGCGCTAGAAGACCTCGTAGAACCCTACTTGATGCAAATCGGCTTTCTGGACAGAACCCAACAAGGCAGAAAGGCCACAGAGGCCACTTATAACTACCTCGGTATCAAACAACAGGGACAGGCAAATCTGTTCAATGCCTGAAGCGGTTTGTAGCTAAAGAGAATCATTACGGGAATTAAGATATAATAATCAAAAGGAGAGTATCAACATGGATACTCGGATAACAGAAATAGCCGAACGAATAAAAGGGTTGCGCGACGACTGCGGTTATTCACTTGATGAAATGGCGGCAAGCCTGAGTGTGACCGCCGATGAATACAGTGCGTATGAATCGGGCAAGGTTGATTTCCCATACAGTTTTCTACACCGATGTGCGGATAAATTAAAAGTTGACGTAGTCGAATTATTAACGGGCGAATCGCCGCATCTAATGGATTACTCAATAGTGCGTGGTGGCAGAGGCCTTCAGATGAGCCGAAGAGATAGTTTCAAATATTTTCATCTGGCTCCTATGTTTCGTAAAAAACTTTCCGAACCCTTCAGAGTAATAGCGCCGTATAATGACGAGGATCAAGTTAAGCCGATAGAACTAAACACTCATAACGGCCATGAGTTTAACTATATCCTCCAAGGAAAACTACGGTTCGTATTTGAAACTCATCAAGAAATCCTGGAAGCTGGCGACTGCGTGTATTATAACAGCGGGCGAAAACATGGTATGATCGCGATAGACGGTAAGCCTTGTGAGTTCATAGCCGTTGTAGTAAAGGAAGAAATAGAATAATGCTTAATTTAAAACCCAGAAATATCAATCTGCAATATGTAAACGAAGAGTACGACGAAAATGGGGTGTTAACAAAATATTCATTGAAATATTCCGAGACCTTTAATTTCGGCTACGATTGCGTTGATGATATCGGCGCAAATGATCCTAACAGGAAGGCTATGGTGTGGGTAGGTTCGAAAGGCGACGAGAAGATATTCACATTTTCAGAAATGAAAACCTTGTCCGATAAGACATGCAACTATTTAACGCAGCTAGGAATAAAAAAGGGTGATTTTGTGATTGTCGCGGTAAAACGGCATTGGCAGTTTTGGCCGATAGCGACGGCCTTATGTAAAATGGGTGCCGTAATAGTACCTGTAACGTATATGTTAAAAGCGCACGACGCAGAATACCGCGTTCACGCGTCCGGCGCAAAAGCCGTAATATGCACGGTAGAGAACGAAGTTGCGGAAGTATTTGACGCTATCGCCAATGCTAGTCCGCATTTGACAATAAAAGTTAGCGTAAACGGCAGCAGAGCAGACTGGTATGATTATGATGTCGAAATGCCCAAATCTTCTTCCGATTGGACGCGTGTTCAAACGAATGTATTTGAACCCACATTGATGTACTTTTCCAGCGGTACAACGGGTTATCCCAAAATGGTACTGCATGATCACCGGTACGCACTGGGGCATTTATTAACAGCAAAACACTGGCATTGCGTGAACCCGGAAGGTCTGCACTTTACTATCGCGGATACCGGCTGGGGTAAAGCTGTTTGGGGTAAGTTTTATGGGCAATGGCTAATGGAAGCCTGTGTTTTTACTTACGATTTCGATTCGTTCGTTCCGAAAGAGATACTAAGTTATATAGAAAAATATGAGATAACGACATTGTGTTGCCCCCCTACTATGTACAGGTTCCTGTTGAAAGAGGATTTTTCGAGAATAAATCTAAACTCGCTGGAGTATTGCACGACTGCGGGCGAAGCGTTGAATCCGGACGTTTTCAAGGAATGGCTTAAGCGAACTGGCGTCGTAATAATGGAAGGGTTCGGACAAACCGAAACGACAGTGACAGTGTGCAATCTAAAGAATACTGTACCGATACCGGGATCGCTTGGCAAACCGTCGCCACAATACGAAGTTGATTTACTGAACGCTTACGGCGCAAGCTGTCGGCCTGGTGAAACTGGCGAGTTGTGTATGCGCTATGAACCTTGGCATACCGAGGGGCTGATGATGGGTTATTATCTTGATGAGGGAAAAACCAAGGAGGTTATGTACGGCGGCTGGTATCATACAGGAGATACCGCATGGCGAAATGAGGACGGTTACTACTTTTACATCGGCAGGAACGATGATATAATCAAAAGCTCCGGATACCGGATCGGCCCGTTTGAAATTGAGAGCGTGTTGATTCAGCATCCCGCGGTACTTGAGTGCGCAATAACCGGTGTACCCGATGTTAATGGCGACCGAGGGTTCTTAGTCAAAGCGACCGTGGTTCTAAATAATGGATATGTGCCAAGCAATGGATTGATCAAGGAATTGCAAAATTATGTAAAAAATGAAACCGCGCCATACAAATATCCGCGCATTATAGATTTCGTCAACATACTGCCAAAAACGATAAACGGAAAAGTACAGCGCGCAGAAATACGCAAAGTCGATGAAATGGCGTACGCCAAAATGGAATAATTTCCCAGAATCAATTTTAGATTTATAGCAGTTCAACTTTTTGTAGTTGAACTGCTATGCCTGGATTTACTTGTAAATCGCGGCCGCTTGTTGCTTGTAGGTGGGCTTTGCCCACCGTTGTGCAAACAACAAAAGCGAAAATTGCTATATATGCTCCTTTTGGTCTTGCCATTTGTCCCCCTATATAAACAAGCATA
>JAITCJ010000014.1 GCA_031283145.1 Holophagales bacterium
GTATTTGACGTTTCCACGCTGCACCGGCAACAGGTGTTCTATCTTTTTGAACTCTTCGACTGTTAATCCCATAAGAAAAATTCTGCTGCGTTTTTTAAATAGCGTCAACACGCCCTAAAAACCGCCGGAACGTTAAATATCATTAGGGAAGACCCGCAATCAGGACGCGCCTCCACCATTGTGCCTGAGAAGATTGAGGAACTTTCATCGGAAGACGACCTGAACATCTGGGGCGAACTTACCGAACTATTAACTATGACTTTTGCCGGCAATGACTGGCTGCCTGTAGTGCCGCGTTGTTTAGGCATTTCATGGTTTCCTGACAACATGCCGCTGCACAGCCCTGCCATGAAAGCGATTTACAAAAGAAATCTGCCCAGAATAGAGGAGGCATTGACAAATAGACAGACAGATTCGAGTCTTTGGAAAACGTGGCAGGTTATGGCACAGGCAACGGGCAGACGGCTAATGGATTTTTATCCTCAACTTGCCGATTTGCCGGCCGGAATAAACTTCGCGTGGCCGCCAAGGAATGTGATGGCATGGATGGCGGAGGAGGCGAGGTTATCAAATGACTGGCGGAAAATCATAGAATTCATGTGGCCCCTGTGGCGAGCGGGGTTAGACGATTTAGCGCCGGTTGGCATGAGGTCCGAAACTAATAATCCTGATATTTCGTCGCCGAGGCGGGATACGCATTGGAAGGAAAATATTTTTCCATTGCTTGAAGCCTGTCTGAATGCTAAAGACTTTGACAAAGCAAATGAGATATATTTTGACATATCGTTGCGTCCAATGTTTGAACGTGAGGTAAAATCAGCCATTGAAATGGCAAAGAGACATAAATATGAGTTTCCAATGTCGCCTGACGACTATAAAGCGCCGGAGACCCGGACGGAATCTTTTATAGGCGATCCTGTTAACGGCAATCAAATACGAACCAGAATCCAATTTAATAAATTAAAGGATATGGTCTTTGCTGAAGGAGCTTTGAGGCTTTTGATTGTCGATCCATCAGCCGGACTGGAAAAAGAAACATTCCAGCCTGAAATGCCATATAACGCTCAACTTTCTGATCATATTAAAACTGTTTTGTCACAGAACAAATTACCGGAATATAATATTTTCCCGTACATAATGAATCCCAATCATGTTTTAGCCGTGGAATTAATCACACAAGAAGGGTTTTCAAACAACACATTTGTATGGGGGATACTTGACGATTACGCTGATTATCATCACGGCGGCCACTCGCTACCGACGTCGGACAGCATAATGGGATTGATTTATTCCATGAGAAGAAAAACACATTTGGATAATTGCAGGGAATTTTCAAAAAACAATCAGGAGTCAATCACTGGGAAAATAATTTTGCTTACAGAATTAGCCCGCCTTGGCAATATACGTACACCCAACGGCAAAATGGATGCCGATAATTTTCTTGATGAGTCGGCGGATCAGGAAATATGGGGCGAATACGTCAAAATAGCCAATTTGGTAATCCCGCATATGCTATTTAATAGCAATGACTTTGAAATAACCCTTTGTTATGGGCTGCCATTCATAAAAAACAGTCGGCAATTACAGTCATTTGCAAGGAGAAACATAGGGGTAATAGAAAACGCGCTGCAGGTGATGCCCCACAGTACACAACTCTGGAAGCTTTGGGGCATATTCAGCCCCTACTACCCGTCAAACAGGTCGTTGCTGTCATTCATGGCTGCCCTGACTCCTGTCCCCGGCTTGAGTAATGTTCCGCCGGTAAGTTTGTATCCTGAAATCATTAACAACTGCAGATCAGCGGAAGCATGGGCGCAAATCATCAATCTGGCGGAGCCTGTTTGGGAATCCTATCAAAAGATGGCCGACGCGGGAGAAAACATTAAACACATGCTGACAAGAAGCGTGTGGGAACAATACATTAATCCACTTTGCGAGGCATACCAGAAAATCGGCCAGGACTACAAGGCTGAAAAAATACGGTCCGACTGGAAAAAGGCTGAAGGGTGGAAGCAATAATGTCTTTATCGCTCCAATAACCTAAAAAACAGGTTGCGTATTGTTTTTCAGGTTAATCGAGAGCGCTTTCCTATAGGCTACTTTACAGGAAATCGCCAGGGCGCTTCAAGCGTAATTTATGCTGATATAGCAATAAAAGTGGCTGGAATTTACAAGTAAATCCCAGCATAGCAGTTCAACTACAAAGTGTTGAACTGCTATAAAATAAAGCATGTGTCCCGCGCCCAAACAGAAATCGCGCCCGCGCCAAAAGCCCAACGCTTTCCGCGATTCTGTGCTGAAAATCGTGGCGCTTGTCCCTGAGGGGAAAGTGGTTTCCTATGGTCAGATAGCCATGATGGCCGGATACCCCCGCGCCGCCAGACAAGTGGGGTGGGTGTTGCATGGATTGCCGAAGGGCAGCGAAATTCCCTGGCAACGCGTTATAAACACAAATGGCTATGTACCCAGCCGAGGCCGGGAGATTGAAGCCATGAAACAGACAGCCCTGCTGAGAGGCGAGGGTATAGACGTTGACGACGATGGGAAACTGGATATAACACGCTACAGATGGGACGGCAGATTTGAGTAAAAAATTGCGGTGGTCTGCGACAAATGCGGCCCGAAGCCGGTGGGTCAAGGGTACGCGCCCGGTTTTTCTTTTGGCTTCACCGGAGCGAAGCTGTACGAACTTTTCTTTTAGGGAGGGAGCATGAAAAAGACAACCGCCGGACGCGGCTCGCCCCCGCTCGTCACGCTGGCGCTGCTACTGGCGGGGGGCTCGGCCCTCTCCTCGCAGGGCACGCCGAAGCCTAAACCAAGCTTCGGCCTGTACGTCTCCGGCGCAAAACCAATGGGCGACTGGGCCGACTTAGTCGGTTTCGGTTTCGGCGCGGGCGGCTTCTGGCAGACGCCCTTCAAAGCAGAGAAACTGTCCGGCCGCGTCAGCGCCGACTACATCCTCTACAGCGGGAAGGATTACTTCGGCATTACCACTAAGAGTAATCAGATGGGCGCCTCATTCGACGCGCTGTACGACCTATCCGGCCAATTTTATGTCTTTAGTGGCGTCGGCTTTTACAGGACAGAGGAGACCGTGACCATCAAGTTTCTCGACATGTCGTTCTCCGAGTCTAGCAGCGATAGCGACGTCGGGATCGGCGTGGGCGCAGGTATGAAGTTTGTGAAGCAATTCGGCCTGGAGGCGAAATACCTCGCCATCAACAACGCCTCGCGCCTACAGGTCTCGCTGCTATGGCGCTTCTGATCCTGGCAATTTTCTCTTTTATCGTCCGCGCAACGGCGGGCGGCGCTCATTTAAAAAATACGCGGCCAGGAACTCAAAGCAATTCCAGTAAGCCTGAAAAACAGAGCGCAGCCTGTTTTCAGGCTTGCTGGCTATAATATTAAGCTAAAACGCTTCGCCCACGGGCTGCTGCCAGGACTGCGGCTTTTTGCAGACGGGGCAAACGCCGGGGGCGGATGTCGCTTCTATGATGTTGCCGCAGTCCATGCAGCGCCACTGAATTTTTTCGGGGCGCGTGAAAACGGTGCCGTTGGAAACCCTGTCCAACAGACGCTTGAAGCGATCTCCGTGTTCTTTTTCTATCCTGGCTATCAGTTCAAAAGTCTTGGCCGCGTCATTGAAGCCTTCTTCATTGGCGATTTTGGCAAAATCCGGATATAAATGTTCCCATTCTTCCTGTTCGCCATTTACCGCGGCGGTCAACTGCGCTTTCAGATCGCCGGCGACTATCGGGTAGCCGGCCTGGATTTCCAGCGCGCCGGGGGCCAGCGGCGCGAGGTGGGCATAAAAGAGCTTTGCGTGTTCTTTTTCGTTGAGGGCCGTTTCTTCAAAAATCGCGGCTATGTGTTCAAACCCCTCAACACGGGCGGCTTTTGCCGCAAAAGCGTAGCGGTTCCTCGCCTGGCTCTCGCCGGCAAAGGCTTTCAGCAGGTTTTGAGCGGTTTTGCTTGTGACTAAGTCCATGATTCCTCCTTGGGGTTACAGGCTATTCAAAATTTTACTATAAAACCATAGCGGTTCAACTTTTTGCGGTTGAACTGATATAAAAGCGAAAATTGCTATATGTTCTTGAAGCCATGTGACTTTTGGATGAATATATTGCTATGGGCTTTCGCGCGTACGGCAGACTGCCAACAGCGCCGTAAAATGCCCGAAAAAATAGATTTCCTGTTTTTTCCACCCACAGAGGAGATATTTCATGACGGAAAGAAGCAAGATGACACTTGACGGCAACGAGGCGACCGCTTCGGTAGCTCATCGCACTAATGAGGTAATCGCTATTTACCCGATTACCCCATCTTCTAATATGGGTGAGTTTTCAGATGAATGGAGCGCCCAGGGCAAGAAGAATATTTGGGGAACAATACCCGTTGTTGTGGAAATGCAGTCTGAGGCCGGGGCCGCCGGCGCGGTACACGGCGCGTTGCAAGCCGGAGCCTTGGCTACTTCGTTCACGGCTTCGCAGGGGTTGCTGCTCTTTATTCCCAATATGTACCTAATAGCCGGTGAATTGACGCCTTTTGTTCTGCACGTTTCGGCCCGCACTGTGGCTACGCACGCCCTTTCTATTTTCGGCGACCACGCCGATGTGATGGCTTGCCGTCAGACGGGCTTTGCCATGCTGTCTTCCGATGGCGTGCAATGCGCTCATGACTTCGCGCTGATCGCTCAGAGTTCAACCCTCCGCGGCAGAGTGCCTTTCCTGCACTTCTTTGATGGTTTCAGAACAAGCCACGAGGTCAACAAGATTGAAATACTGAACGATGACGATCTGCGCCATATGGTGACGGACGAGCTTGTGGAAGCCCATCGCAAACGCGCTCTGACGCCTGATAATCCGCAAATTCGCGGTACTGCCCAAAACCCCGACACTTTCTTCCAGGCCCGCGAAGCCTGCAATCCCTTCTATGCGGCCTGCCCGAATATTGTTCAGGAGGAAATGGACAAGTTTGCCAAGCTCACAGGCCGCCAGCACAAACTGTTTGAGTACTACGGCGCGCCAGACGCCGACCGCGTGATTATCGGCATGGGTTCCGGCGTTGACACCATTCATGAATACGTTGATTGGGCCAATGGACGCGGCGAAAAGCTGGGCGTTCTCAAAGTCCGCCTGTACCGTCCATTCTCCATCAAACACTTTGTTCAGGCTCTGCCCGCCAGCGTCAAGAAGATATCCGTACTCGACCGCGTGAAAGAAGCGGGCGCGGCGGGTGATCCTCTGTACCTGGATGTCATTACCGCGCTGCGCGAAGCGCGTGAGGAGGGCCTGACCAACCTTGATCCAAAGGTTCTGGCCGGACGCTATGGACTTTCAAGCAAAGAGTTCACACCCGGATGTATCCGCGCGGTTTATGAAAACATGACCGCAGCCAAAGCCGTTAACCACTTTGTAGTTGGAATAGTGGATGACGTCAGCGGTAACAGCCTGCCGGTTGATCCCGAATTTGACATTGAGCCTGACGATGTCAAACGCGCTATGTTCTATGGCTTAGGCTCTGACGGAACGGTGGGCGCCAACAAAAACTCCATTAAAATTATCGCGGAAGAAGCTGGTCTGTGCGGTCAGGGCTACTTTGTCTATGACTCCAAGAAAGCCGGCGCGGTCACGGTCAGCCATCTGCGCTTCGGGCCGAATCAGATTCGCTCCGCTTATCTCATCAAAAAGGCCAATTTTATCGCCTGCCACCAGACTGAGTTCATACACAAATACGACATGTTGAGCCATGCGTCCGGAGGAGCTACTTTCCTTTTGAATACGCCCGTCAGCGCGGATAAGGCCTGGGATACCCTGCCCCGTGAAATGCAGGAGGCGCTGATCGCTAAGAAGATGAAATTCTATGTGATAGATGGCTACGAGGTTGGCCGCCAGACCGGCATGGGCGTCCGCATCAACACCATCATGCAGACTTGCTTCTTCGCTATTTCCGGCGTACTGCCGAAAGATGAAGCCATCAAGCATATCAAGAAGTCCATTGAAAAGACCTACGGCAAAAAAGGCGAAGCTGTTGTAAAGAAGAACTTTGAAGCCGTGGATCACACGCTGACCCATCTGCATGAGGTCGCGGTACCCTCCGCCGTTACCGCTACTCATTGCCGGCCCCAGTTTGTCAGTGATAAAGCGCCGGAATTTGTGAAGAGCGTTCTCTCGGTGATGATGGCCGGCAATGGCGATTCGCTGCCTGTAAGCGTTTTCCCCGTTGATGGTACGTATCCGACAGCCACCACTCAGTGGGAAAAGCGCTGTATCGCGTTGGATATTCCAACCTGGGAGGCTGATATTTGCATTCAGTGCAACAAGTGCGCGCTGATCTGCCCCCACGCCGCCATCAGACCCAAGGTCTATACCCCCGGCGCGCTGGCGGGCGCTCCCGGAACTTTCAAATCCGTTGATTACAAGGCCAATGATTACAAGGGGCAGAAGTACACAATCCAGGTTGCTCCAGAGGACTGCACGGGCTGCGGAATCTGCGTGAGCGCGTGTCCCGTCAAGGACAAGGCAAATCCGGACCGCAAGGCCATCAATATGGCTCCGCTTACACCGTTGCGCGAGTCCGAGGCTAAGAATTTTGAATTTTTCCTCACCCTGCCTGAAGTTGATCGCGCTACAGTCAAGCAGGACGTAAAGGGCAGTCAGTTCTTGCAGCCGTTGTTTGAGTACAGCGGCGCTTGCGCCGGATGCGGCGAGACTCCGTACGTCAAACTGCTCACCCAGTTATTCGGCGATCGCGCCCTGATTGGCAACGCTACGGGCTGTTCATCTATTTACGGCGGCAACCTGCCGACTACGCCGTATGCCAAAAACTCCGATGGGCGCGGGCCGACATGGTCGAACAGCTTGTTTGAGGACAACGCTGAGTTTGGCTTCGGAATGCGCCTTGCCATTGACAAGCACAGAGAACAGGCGATTGAATTGCTTAGCAAACTCTCAGGTAAGATTGGAGACGAGCTTGCCGCCGGATTGGTCAATGCCGATCAGACCACGGAAGCGGGCATTCGCTCTCAGCGCGAGCGCGTCGCCGCTCTTAAACAAAAACTGCAAGCCATTGGCACGCCGGAGGCCAAGTGGCTCGGCGCGATTGCCGATTATCTGGTCAAGAAGAGCGTCTGGGTGGTTGGCGGCGACGGCTGGGCGTACGACATCGGCTATGGCGGCTTGGACCACGTCATTGCCGCCGGCCGCAATGTAAACCTGCTGGTGCTTGATACGGAAGTCTATTCCAACACTGGCGGTCAGGCGTCCAAGTCAACCCCGATTGGCGCGGGCGCTAAGTTCGCCATGGCCGGCAAGAGCCAGCCCAAGAAAGACCTGGGCATGATAGCTATGGCCTATGGAAATGTGTATGTCGCCAAGGTAGCCATAGGCGCTAAGGACGCGCAGACGGTCAAGGCTTTCATTGAAGCCGAGAGCTATGACGGTCCAAGCGTCATACTTGCCTACAGCCACTGCATCGCCCACGGCTTTGATTTGATCAATGGCTGCGAGCAGCAGAAACTGGCGGTTGACAGCGCCCACTGGCCGCTCTACCGCTTTGACCCGCGCAGGGTTGAACAGGGTCTGCCGCCTCTCCAGATGGATTCTTCCGAACCCAGGACAGACCTGGCCTCCTATGTCCGCAACGAAACGCGCTACCGCATGATTGAAC
>JAITCJ010000103.1 GCA_031283145.1 Holophagales bacterium
CGCGCTAAAAAGCTGTTGAGCCTGCGTCACTCGTGGGGAAACGAAGGCGATATCGCCGCTGTTATGGAACTTGGCAACAAGTGGATTATCTCTCGTGTGCAATATCCTCCTAAAACGCGTGATATGCTTGAAAAAACGATCAAAAACAAAAGATTTTGCAAAAGACGCCTTGATTCTCTGTGGAAAGTCTTTACAGATGACTAATGAGCCAGTTGCAAAACCCTGGAGCCAGTTGCAAAACGTCAGTTTTGCAACTTCAACGGAGTTGATAGGCTGCGCCTGAATGAAGCCGGACGCGACACTGGAGCGGACGGCGAAACGGAGGCGCAGACAAAAACGGGGGTTTGCAATTACCTCTAATTTGGTATATGCTTAATTTTAGCCTCTCACTAAGGAGTCGGCCATGACAGATAACGATTTCATTATCCACTTTCCAGCCGGACTGATTGGCTTCACGGAAGTTAAGGATTATCGGCTTCTTGAGCCAAGCGATGCCTACCCGCTCAAGTTTTTGCAGTCTGTGGATCAGCCGGAACTGAGCTTTGTCGCAATGGATATTGCGGCTATTAAGCTGGATTTTAACGCCTCAATGTCGCCTGAAGAGGCGGAAATGCTTGAATTGAATGAGCCTGAAGACGCTATGATGATAGCTCTTATCGTTATTCCGGAAAACGAAGGCACGGCTGAAATGGTCGCCAATCTGGCAGGTCCAATCGTCATAAATAAAAATAAAAAAAAGGCCGTCCAATTAGTGTTGGATCCTGATAAATACCCGCTCCAGCACCCCGTTTTTGACCTTACCGTAAACTTTCCGGCCGGATTGATTGGTCTGCCGGATCTGAAGCGATTCCGGCTGTATGAACCTGCCGGCGGCTATCCGTTGAAGTTCCTGCAATCTGTTGATTCTGAAGAATATACTTTTGTCTGTATGGATATGGGGGCTGTCAAGCCTGACTACGATGCGCCTTTGTCGCCTGAGGACGCTGAATTTTTGGCGATAGAAAAGCACGACGACGCGCTTGTGCTGGCCTTAGTGGTAATACCCGAAGACCCGCGCCAGATGACGGCTAATTTGGCAGGTCCACTGATTATTAACAAAACCACGCTGAAGGGCCGCCAATTAGCGCTTGACGCTGAAAAATTCCCGCTCAAGTACCAAATTATCCATAGCAAATAATATCTTTTGTTTTGGTTCCATATCAAAATTGCGGAACGCAATTTTGATATGGAAGTTTTTGGGCCAGGCTCCGGATTTTATAGCAGTTCAACACTTCGCAGTTGAACTGCTATATGTGTGCTCTATGCTACTGTCTGATAGGCTCTGGCAATGGGATCGGTTGTTTCTTGCAGTGAGCCTGTAGAACCTGCGCTGTAGGCTTTATAGGCTTCGGTCGCCTGCTGCCCTTTTGCGGTAAGCCCGGTTTGTGTTTGTTCATTTGATTTTTTCGCTAATTCCGCCGCGGCGCTTGTTTCCATTTGCCTGGCGCTTGCGGCCACGGCTTTGTCCTGTGGGCTGGGATCAGCCGGAGCCAGCGCGGCGGCGGCAATTTGGCGGGCTTTTGCAATGGTGGCTTGCGGGTTGTTGGGAACAGAGCCTGTGTCAACGCTGACTTCCCCGCCAATGGCATAGCTGTTTCCATCAGGGCCGCGCTGCAATGTGAATTGAGCGCCTCCTTTAGCTATTCCGCCCGCCGCCGCCAGGTGAGCCGCTTCATGCGCTCTTACCGCTTTGTCGCGGGCTTTGAGCGATTCGAGCATCCGCTTGGCTTCCGGACTCAGTTCCAAAGTGTCTTCTCTTTCGCCGACAGACTGGGTGGAGTTGGATTTGTCTTTCGCGCCCGACCCTATTTGTCCTGCCTTATTGCTAAGTCCAGATTTATCAGCTCTTGCGTTGTATGAATCTTGAATAAAACCACTGCCTCGCGCGTAACTGTCCGCGCTCGGAGCAAAGGAGTCTCCCAAAATAATATCCATACATGTAAAGTATCGACTGTTTTTAAATATACTTGAGTCATGTTTCATGCCAATGCAAATTAATCTGAAAAACACGTTGCGCTCTGTTTTTCAGGTTAATTGAGAGCGCTTTTCCGGATGCTGCTATATCTCTGCTCCACTGTGGTTTGAGACCAAATCGCGTTCAATATTGACTTAACTGTCATCGATTTCGAGCGCCGTTTCCATCCAGCCCGCTGTGAGCGCATGCAGCCTCCTTCACGACCGATAATACATTACAATAATTTTGATTGCGAATTGGTATGAGACCAAATCACATTGCTGTTGCGCAAAAGCGGTAGCGCAACATGCCGCAAACAGCCGCATTCGCACGACCATTTGTATAGCCAGTCAACTTTAAAATCATCTGTTTATCCAAATGGGAGACACTTCGTTTCAAGGTTGCGCCTTCGTTACGCGAACCGCCGACAGGAATGGAGGCAAATCGCCGTAAGTCACCGGCGCTGCGAGGCAGCGACAGTGACTTTACGGCGATTGACTCCATTAAAAGCGGAACGGCAGCGCAGACGAAAACCACAGGGCAACGTACCGTTTTAAAGTTGTTTCACTATACAAGCAATACACACGCGGCCATGATTTGCAAACAAATCCCGGCATAGCAGTTCAACTGCGAAATGTTGAACTGCTATATTTGCTCAGTTGCAGAATCTTTAGGGGCGTTCAAATAATATTTTTCCTGTTTTCAATATTTCTTCAACGAATCCGCTTCTGTCCTCTGAAGTAGAACAAAGCACCGGCTCAATGTCATAACTGATGCCCTCGCACAGTCCGACAATGTGAGCGGAAGTTTTAATCCAGTTTCCTTCAAATTTGTTGAAAATCACGGCAACATCAATATCACTGTCATCTCTTCTGCTTCCATTAACAGTTGAACCAAACAGGACGATTTTGTCGGGTTTTATGTCCTGAGCGACCACATTAGCGTATTGTTTAGCTATTGATATAGCTTCTTTTTTATCCATTCCAACATCTCCAATGAAACCGACATACAAATATTTGCAGGCGCGTTGCATGGCTTTAGCGACCCCAAGATCGTATTCAGCCAGATCAAGCCAGTATTCAATTTTTTCTTGTGAATCCAAGGCCACTCCTTGTTTATAGCATTTTACCGAATTTGTCGTCTTGATTGAAGATTTTATAGTCGATAAAAGCGAAAAATGCTATATAGCGATTTCATGTGAAATGGCACATTTCATATGAAATCGCTATAATAAGTATCATTTGCGGCTTGCGTCAATCAAATAAGAACTTCCGCCTGTGATTCTGTCCAGGGCGATCAGGGTTTTGGCGTAATCTGTCTGGGCGTCAATGT
>JAITCJ010000157.1 GCA_031283145.1 Holophagales bacterium
TTATTATCAGGTGTTTGGCGTGTATTGTGCCTTTTACCACCCCAGTTGAGGCTACCGTGACTTCACCTTCCGAATAAATAATGCCTTCCAGTCCACCCTCAACTCTCAGGCTTTCAGAACCCGCGTGAATTTCGCCTTTCCAAAGACTGCTGCGGCTGAGTATTGAAATAACAGAAGTTGTGTTGTCGAACGGCTTTTTCATCAAATGCTCCGAGCGCGGGCGATGGCTTCAACTTATTTAAGACCAGTCAGCCACTGGCGTTGAAGACGCAAATAGGGTTTAGGATTGACGGGTTTCCCGTCTTTTCTGACTTCGTAATGAAGATGGGGGCCTGTGGTTCTGCCTGAGCGTCCCATGAGGCCTACGATGTGGCCGCGCTCCACTTTATTACCTTCACGAACGTAAGCTGTCTGCAAGTGGGCGTACAGGGTTTCCAGTTCCGGAGTATGGCGGATTATCACTGTCATTCCGTAGTTATCAATATGTTTGACAGTCGTAACAACGCCATTGGCGGTTGCTTGAATGGGAGTGCCGATTACGTTGGCGATATCTATTCCGGTGTGAGAAGCCATTAAACCATCGCCGCCGGTGTTTGCGTGATAGAAGGGGTCAATGCGCACACCAAAGCCTGAACTTATATAACCGGTCGTAGGTTCAACAGATGGTGTGTGATTCCACCGTGAGACAACCGGCGCCATATGAGCCTGAATATTTTTGAGACGCTGGCTGGCTCCGTCCAGCTCAGTTTTCAAGGCGCTTACTTTGTCTAGTGAATCAGATGATTTATCGCCGCCCACTTCAGAACCAACCTTGAAATCCGGCGCGGCGGCGCGAGGGTCAATTTGCTTAATCAGGTCTTGAACGGTAACGTTCAGAGAATCAAGTTCCCGTTGCAATACATCGGCTTGTTCCATGCTCTCTTGAAGCTGCTCTTGCTGCTGCTTGGTCTCTTGCTCAAGGCTGCTGAAATTCATTATCTTTTTTGTTGCCCAAAAGCCATAACCGCTGCCGCCAATAGCAATAACGCCAATTCCAAGTACGATCCCAATGGTCCAAAAAGCAAATTTCCGGCGCACAGTCAACTTGAAGGTGCGATTGGTAAACACCAACATTAAAGTCAGCAAACTGTCTGGGTTAGGATAGCTTACACGATCCGCCACCCGTAGATGCGGTTTTCTAGACATGAGTACACATTAGCACATTTCGCGGACAATTTTTTAAATAAATTTAAATGTTTTTCGTCAACTTAGATTAATGGTCTCCGAACTTCAATAATAGCAAGGCTCCGCGCTTTTTTTGACTATGTTGTTTTTTAAATTTTATTTTTGCCGGCGCCGCAAAAAATTAAATAACGCCTCTGAGACTTATCCAATGCGCGAAAAATCCCAGCAGAAAAATTATTCCGACAAAGCTGTTCAGCGTAAAAAACGCGTGATCAACGCTGTCTAAATTCCCGTCTCTGACAACCCATTGTTCTCTGAAAAGTATTCCGGCAACTATCATCAAGGAGACCCATGGCGGCAGTGTGACATTCATTTTTGTCAGGAATATTGCCCAGGACGCGACCGCCAGTGCGTGGCATGTTCTTGAAATGGCAAGCGCTCTTTGGACGCCTAATGTCGCGGGAATTGAATGAAGTCCTTTTTGAATGTCAAAGTCACGATCCTGTAAAGAATAGATTATGTCAAAGCCCGCCGTCCAGGCCAAGACGCCTAATGAGAGCCAATACGCGGGCGCTTCGGCTCTGCCGGCAAGAGCGATCCAAGCGCCCAGGGGTGCGCAGCCAAGAGCCAATCCCAATATCGCGTGGGACAAAACTGTAAAGCGCTTGGTGAAAGAATAGCCAAGTAAGACAATAAAGGCGTATGGCGCCAGTTTGGCGGGAAGCGGGCCGAGCATTACCGCGGCTAATCCAAAAACGGCGGCGGCTGTTCCCGTCATCAGCCAGGCCATCCAGTATTTCACTCGTCCGGCGGGGATGGCCCTGTCCAAGGTCCTTGGGTTCTCCGAGTCCAGGTCGGCGTCCGCCACGCGGTTGAATGTCATGGCTAGTGTCCTGGCTCCTACCATTGCTATCAATACCCAAAAATAACCGCGCCAGGGCGTCCTGCCTTCCGTGGCGGCCAGAGCGCCGATAAAGGCGAATGGCAGCGCGAAAACAGTGTGCTCGAACTTGATCATGTTGAACAGTTCGCGGGAATACTTCAGCCAAGTCGGCGAGGCTTTGATTGGCGCGGCAGAATCTTGTTCCATATGTGGTGGTTTCATATCAAAATCGCGTTCCGCAATTTTGATATGAAAGTTTAACGCTTTTTATAGTCAATAAAGCTGAAAAACAGGCTGCGCTCTGTTATTCAGCTTTATTGAGAGTGCTTTTCCAGAGGTCGCGTTCTTTATAGCCAATCAACTTTTAAACTGTCCTGTTAATTCAAGTGGGAGGCACTTCGTTTCAAGGCTGCGCTTTCGTTACGCGAACTGCCGACAGGAATGGAGGCAAATCGCCGTTGGCGTTGGCGCTGCGAGGCAGCGACAGTGACTTTACGGCGATTGACTCCATTAAAAGCGGAACGGTAGCGCAGACGAAAGCTGCAGGGCAACGTACCGTTTTAAAGTTGTTTCACTTTACATACAAGCGATTTACATCTCCATGCTATTCCGCTAACATGTCAATCTGACAGTTCTGGATGTCGGGAAGCCGGTGAAAATCCGGCGCTGCCCCGCAACGGTGAGCAACGTGTCCGTTTTTTGGATACGGACCTCGAAGCCGGAGTCACTGGGAAACCGGGAAGGCTCCGGGGGATCAACATGATCCAGTCGAAATCTGCAAGCCCGGAGACCGGTCCAGCGCATATAACCCCCGCCGAGGGAGCGGGTAGGACCGTTGGCCTGTTTTTGGCCTGTCGCTCCATGCCCCTTTTGCCCTTCGGCTCTCATGCGAGGAGGCATGATGAAGTCAAAAATACTTTTTCTGATAGTCGGCTCTGTCCTTACGAGCGCGCTGGCCGCGGCTGAGGATGAGGACAAGCCTAAGACGACGCCGAATAAGATACCCGGCGCGACGGTGACAATTACCGCCGAGGCTGACAGCGTTGAAGTTGCTAAAACCCCGAATCCGGTAATTGTCGTGGACGCTGATAAAATAGCGCGGACCGGCGCGAACAGCCTGACGAGACTGCTGGAGTACGTTTTCCCGAGCCGCGCCGTCCCGCTTGGCGGCCCCGGCACACAGACGAGCCTATTCATCAATGGGGCGCGTTCTCAAGACACTGTTGTCATGATTGACGGCATCCGCGTCACGGACACAAATTTGGGGCTTAACATGTCAAACTTTGGCCTGACGGGCATTGACCGTGTCGAGATATTGCTTGGCCCGGCATCCACGCTCTATGGCTCTGACGCGCATGGGGGCGTTGTCTCAATGTCCAGCGCCCCACCCTCCGAGGCGGGGCTTTCAGGCCATGTCCTTGCTCAGGCGGGCACGCTTGGTCAAACGCGCGCAGGCGCGATGGCGTCATACAGTTGGGGTACCGGCTGGGCGCAAGGCGCGGGGGACGCGGAACAAAGCCCCTCTTCCATTAAAACAGACCTTCCGTACAGGCAGTCGGCGGGGCATATATCCATCGGCCAGCAGCTTGGAGATAGCTGGCTGGTCAAGCTGAATCATCGCTCCAACTATATTGGCGCCCCGACGCCATTCGACACCGATACGGGGTGGCCCTCCGGGAGGCTCTTTGATAAGGGGAGAGAAGCCCTGGTGTGGCAAAGCATCACTACAGCGTCAGTCAGGGGCGCGTTTTCCGACAGCATATACGCCGAAGTCAATTTTGGGAGTATCGGCCAGGAAAACTACAACAACGCCAATGTTACAAACAGCAACACCTATAGCAGCCCAAGCCACCC